>JBAXYY010000001.1:0-63538 GCA_041670585.1 Treponema sp.
AGCATCTGCATAACTCCATATCTCTACATAATCATTGGAAAACTAGCCCTCACTGTCTTAGCCTCGTCTCTTTTACGCCCAGCAGCCGCAAAAATCATGTACCCTCCAGAAGATGATGAAGCGATATTTGAAGAACTCAAACGAAAATCTAACCTTAAAGCAAATAAAAAATAGCATTTTCCTTCAAACACAAAGCAAACTCCAAGCTAAACAAAAAATAGCATTGATGTAAAACTTCGTTAAATTCCAATTTTTATCTCTTGCCCTATTACATTTAGTGGTGTATTATTATCCATAGTGTTCGAAAAACGCTATATATGGACTGATAAAGTCAATGTTTACAAGAGGTTTTAATAAAAAAGTATGCGCTGCCCTTACTGCGGAAGTCTTGACGACAAAGTAATTGAATCACGAACAATGGCAAACGGAGAAAGCATCCGCCGAAGACGCGAGTGCATTAGCTGCGGCTATCGTTTCACAAGCTACGAGCATATTGAAGAAAAGCCTTTCATGGTTGTAAAAAGGGACGGAAGACGCGAGCCTTTTGACAGGACAAAGCTTGAAAAGGGAATACAGCGCGCTCTTGAAAAACGCCCGGTCTCAACTTCAATGGTTGACCAAATTGTAAATGAAATAGAGGACGAAGCTTACACCAAAGGCAAGGCCACAAGGGAAATCTCAACCACGGAATTAGGAGAGCTTGTGCTGCAGAGGCTTCATGCAGTTGATAAAGTTGCATATATAAGATTCGCAAGTGTTTATAAGCATTTCAACAATCTTGATGAATTCATAAATGAGGTAAATAAGTTGGGAGGGGAAAAAAGTGAGTGAACAGTCTGTGTTCCCTGAGTGGAAAAGCTTCCTAGGGACAAACAAAGATGCAGAAACTGCGCATTTTTTAACTAAAGTTGTAAAAAGGTCAGGCGAAATTGCAAACTATGACCGCAGCAAAATTGAAAGCGCTATTGGCAAGGCAATTACAGCCGTTGAAAAGCGTGCAAACCCGGACAAGGCGCAAATGCTCACTGACCAGGTGGAAGAGCATTTAAGAGTGCTTCTTGCGGGGCGGCGAGCACATTCAATTCCAGCAATTGAAGAGATTCAGGACACTGTGGAAACAGTTCTCATTGAATGCAAGGAAGTCGAAGTCGCAAAGGCCTACATTCTTTACCGCGCAAAGCATGACGCTATGAGGGACGCAAAAAGCCTCATGGTTGACATCTCTAAGACAATGGACGGCTACCTTTCACAGAGCGACTGGCGTGTCAATGAAAACGCGAACGTCAACTTCTCATTGGGCGGCCTTATTCTCCACAACTCAGGAACTGTAACAGCGAACTACTGGCTTAAAAACATATACACACCTGAAATTGCAAACGCACATGAAACTTGCGCATTCCATATACACGACCTTTCCATGTTCTCTGGATACTGCGCCGGCTGGTCATTAAGGCAGCTTATACAGGAAGGTCTTGGCGGAGTTCCAGACAAAATCACTTCTACCCCTGCCACACACCTTTCCACCCTTGTTAACCAGATTGTCAACTTTTTAGGCATTATGCAGAACGAATGGGCGGGCGCTCAGGCTTTCTCTTCTTTCGACACATACCTTGCTCCTTTTGTTAAAAAAGACAACCTTACAGAAAAACAGGTGCGCCAGTGCATACAAAGCTACATCTACGGAGTGAACACGCCAAGCAGATGGGGCTCACAGGCACCTTTCACAAACATAACTCTTGACTGGGTCTGCCCTAACGACTTAAAGAACCAGAAGGCTATTGTTGGCGGCAAGGAGCAGGACTTCACATACGGCGACTGTCAGAAGGAAATGGACTTGATCAACAAGCAGTTCATCAAGTTGATGCTGGAAGGAGATGCCGCGGGCAGAGGATTCGGCTACCCTATTCCTACATACAATATCACAAAGGACTTCGACTGGGACAGCGAGAACGCACAGCTTCTTTTTGAAATGACAGCCCAGTACGGCACCCCTTACTTCCAGAACTTTGTGAACTCAGACTTAAACCCAAGCGACGTACGCTCAATGTGCTGCCGCCTTAGGCTTGACAAACGCGAGCTTCGTAAAAGAGGCGGCGGACTGTTCGGCTCCGACGAATTCACAGGCTCACTTGGAGTTGTTACAATCAACCTGCCGCAGATTGGCTATCTTGCAAAAAATGAAAAGGAATTCTACGCGCGTCTAGACTATCTTATGGACCTTGCGCGTGACAGCCTTTCTATAAAAAGAAAAGTCATACAAAAGCTTTTTGACGGCGGGCTCTACCCTTACACAAGGCGCTACCTTAAAAACTTCAACAACCACTTCAACACAATTGGATTATGCGGCATGAACGAATGCTGCCTTAACTTCCTTGGAGTGAACATTGCAGATGAAAAAGGCAAGCAGTTCGCGTGCGATGTCCTGGACCACATGAGAAACAGGCTGCAGGACTATCAGGAAAAGACAGGAGAGCTCTTTAACCTAGAGGCCACCCCTGCGGAAAGCACAAGCTACCGTTTGGCACGCCACGACAAGCAGAACTTCCCTGACATAATCACAAGCGGAACAGACGACCCGTTCTACACAAACAGCACACAGCTACCTGTAGACTACACTTCAGACATTTTTGAAGCGCTTGACCATCAGGAGGCACTGCAGACAAAGTACACAGGCGGAACTGTATTCCACACATTCATGGGCGAGCAGATAAAGGACTGGAAGGCTTGCCGTGACTTGGTGCGCACAATAATGAGCAACTACCGCATACCTTATGTGACAATAAGCCCAACCTACTCAATCTGCAAAATCCACGGCTATCTTAACGGACAGCAGTTCGAATGCCCAAAATGCAAGGCGGAAAAGGAGCAGGCGTTAAAGGCAAAGCTTGCGTCGCTTGAAGCAGAGCGTGATCAGGTTGAAGCTTCGCAGAGCAACGTAAACGCTTAAAAATGATTAAATAAAAGGCATAAAGCTATAAAGTATTAACGGCTTTATGTCGAAATATAGTGTAGTTTGCTTTACAAAAGAGTAAAACTACGCTATATTTAGTGTACTTAAAGGCTGTTAAAGGCCCGCACTAAAATATATAAAAAACGTAATGTCATTACGTGCAAAGTTTTGAATTATGCCCTGTAAAGCCAGGGAAGTAAAGTAATTCTCGGGAGGATATTACTTATGGAAACAGCAAAAAGAACATTGGCACAAATCGATGCCGAAATCGCAGAGACAAAGGACGAGCTAAAGAACGTCCATGGAACAGAAACAGAAGTCTACGCAAGAATCGTAGGCTACTACCGTGCTGTACGCAACTGGAACAAAGGCAAGCGTGATGAATTTGACCACCGCAAGATGTTCTCAATTGAAGACAGCAAGGAATATAATATTACAGAAGCAGACGGCGCTGATTGTGGCTGCAAAATGGAAAATGTAACAAAAGCAGCAAAATCTTCAACAGCCGCAACAGTGGCTTCAAATTTAGTGTCAGGAGAAACAGCCGCAAGCTACGAGATGTTTGTTAGACAAACATGCCCTAACTGCCCTCCTGTAAAACAGTACATGGCAAATGTAAGCATTGCAGGAAAATCAATTGATGTTGACACAGACGCAGGCCTCCAGCTAGCAGCCGCAAAAGGAGTGTTTGCAACTCCAACAGTAATAATCTACAGCCAGACAGGCGCGGAAATTGGAAGAGCGCATACAACTTCAGAGCTTGACGACATTCTTGTCACAGCAAAAGAAGCAGTTCTAGCTTAATCAATCAGACTAATTCTTTATAAAACCACAGGACACCGCTAAAACGGAACGCCTGTGGTTATTTTTTGCATCAAGTTTCATCAACCAAAATGGAAGAATCTATAAACATAAGCTTTCAAAAAAGTCAAATATATTCAAAACGTGGGAAGAAGTAAAATGTCAGACAATCTTTTAGACACACCAGCAGGCTCTTTAATAAAAACAACACTTGTTGACTTTCCAAGCAGGGTCGCAAGCACAATATTCTTGGAAGGATGCAACCTACGCTGCCCCTACTGCTACAACACAAGCCTTGTCCTGGGCACTCAAAAATCAAATGAAGCGCCTGCAAAAGAAAACAACTTCAACAGGGACTACAAATGCTCAACGTTACGAGAGGCCATAGATCACCTTGAAAAACGCCGCAATGTTCTTACAGGCCTTGTAATTTCAGGCGGGGAGCCTCTTTTGAACCCACGAACGCCTGTTTTAATAAAGGAAGCAAAAAAACTTGGATATAAAATAAAGCTAGACACAAACGGCACTCTTCCAGACAGGCTTCAGTCGTTCATAGAGGACGACGAGCTAAAGCCAGACTACATTGCAATGGACATAAAGACTTCACCTTCAAGATCATATCTTCTTGCAAGCGAGTCATCTAAAAAAGATGCCGATGTAAAAGACGAGCTTGAGCATTCAATAGAACGCTCTGTAAAAATAATATCGCAGTTCCCAAAAGACTGCCGTGAATGGCGAACAGTTCTTGTGCCGCCGCTTGTAAAAGAAGAAGACATAAAAGAAATAGCCGCTGTTCTTCCAAAAGATGCACGTTGGTACTTTGCCCAGTTCAGAAATGAAAACTGCATAGACCCTTCATACAACAAGATCGACCCTTACTTGGACAGGGACTTAAAGCGCCTAGTAGAATACGCCAAATCGCTAATAGAAGGCGCCGAATTCCGCTAATAAAGCGCTGTTCCACCTTGACAAAGAAGTTTGTTTTCTGATATATTCTCAACATTCGTGGTGGCATAGTTCAGTTGGTAGAACAACGGACTCATATTCCGTATGTCAGAGGTTCGATCCCTCTTGCCACTAAACATAAGGACCATTTTCTTATAGAGAATGGTCTTTTTTTATTTACAAGGAGTATTTTATGAAAGCAGAAAATTTCAAAAGTCCATACAAGGGACGCTCGCTTTTAAACTGGATTGACTGGACTCCTGAAGAAATCACACAGATTTTAAACTGGGCCGTTCAGGTAAAAAAAGAGGCGCACAAAGGAGAAGTCCACCAGCGATTTTTAGGAAAGACAATAGCCCTTATATTTGAAAAACGCTCCACACGCACACGCTCCTCTTTTGAGACAGCATTTGGCGAAGAAGGCGGCCACCCAGTTTTCATGTCAACACAAGACATACAGCTTGGCGGAAAGGAATCAGTGCAGGACACAGCCCGTGTGCTAGGCAGAATGTTCAGCGCAATAGAGTTCCGCGGCTATAAGCAGGAGCATGTTGAGCAGCTTGCAAAATACTCAGGCGTACCTGTAATAAACGGCCTTACTGACACATACCACCCAACACAGGCGCTTGCCGACGTAATGACGCTTTACGAGCAGTTCGGTCACTTAAAAGGACTGACATGGTGCTTCTGCGGTGACGGACGCAACAATGTGGCACGTTCCCTTATGCTTATTTCAGCAAAGCTTGGAATCAACTTTTCAATATTCAGCCCAAAGGAGCTTTTCCCAGGCCAGGATATTATAGACATCTGCAAGCCATTTGCTGAACAGTCAGGCGCAAAAATCACAATTTCTGATGAAAATTCAGTTGTCAAAGGAGCTGATTGCCTTTATACTGATGTGTGGGTTTCCATGGGTGAAGAAGCGCTCAAGGAAGAACGCACAAAGTTGCTAAGACCGTTTCAGGTGAACAAGGTCCTGATTGATGCGACCGGCAAGCAAAACACAATATTCATGCACTGTCTGCCCGCAATAAAGGAACAGGAAGTTACAGAAGAAGTGTTTGAAAGTCCACAAAGCAAAGTTTGGGACGAAGCAGAAAACCGTAAGCATACGATTAAAGCAATAATGCTTGCACTTATAAAATAAGGAAACCAAGGAAGGCTTTTATGAAAAAGATTTTAACAGCTTTAATATTAGCAATGTGCTTAGTGCTCCCTCTATTTGCAGAAGGCACATCAAATGAAGAAAAAACAAAACCTGTATGGGACCACGGCGACAATGTTTCAAACATGACATATCAGAATGTCAGAATCTACAAAATTCTTGACCAGAAGGACTCATACGTTATTCTTTATGCAAAGAAAGGAATGGAAATTGGACAAGCTGTAGTTCCAAAAAAATGGGCTAAAGAATTTCCAAGAAAACTTGCCTTCCGTAAAACACCAAAAGGACTAAATTCCTATATGACAGTAATCAAAAAGGAAGACGAATTCTACAAAGTATGGCTTACAATTCCTGTCAGCAGAAACAACTCTATTTGGGGAATAATTGAAAGCGGCACAAACGTAGACGGAACAGATGCCGATACATTGGAAATTGAATATTAAAATTTTGTGATGCGCCTTAAACATCATATTTGATTTCTTAAGAAAGGCTGGAATAAAATATTCCCGCCTTTTTTTATATACAACACAGCAACATAAAAAAATAAAGGTCATCTCAGAAATCAACTTTTCAGAGATCACAACAATTCAAGGAAAATTAAATGCTAATTTTATCAACTGAACAAATCGCCTCATTCAAATCATTTATAACATCACATGAAACTTTTATAATCACAGGGCACAAGGAGCCAGACGGAGACTGTATTTCAAGCTGCATTGGCATTTCTTACATCATTAAAAAGATCAACAAGCCTTACACAATGCTTAACGCAGGTCCATTTAAGCGTACTGAAATAAAGAAAAATGCTGAATTTTTCAAAAACGAACTGCCCTTCATGACACAGGAAGAGCGCGACAAATGTGGAATAATAATTGTTGACTGTTCAGAGCTTTCTAGACTTGGAGAAATAGACGGAGATTTAAAAGGCTTTGACACATTCATAATAGACCACCACAAGACAGCCGACTCTTCTTTAAAAAATGCAATAATAGACCCGTCTTCACCAGCCGCAAGTTGCCTTGTTCAGCAATTGTATGAAGCTATTGTAGGCAAACCCGATGCCGAAGCGGCAAACACGCTGTTCTTTGGACTTTCTACAGACACAGGTTTCTTTAGGTTTCTTTCAACAGACAGCGCAGAAGTTTTCAAAGCGGCGGCGCGTCTTGTTGAGGCAGGAGCAAATCCAAGAAAAATTTACGATGAAATGACAAGCGGGAAACCGTGGAACACAAGAAAGCTTTTAGGGCTAATGCTCACAAGGGCAGAAAAAAAATTCAACGGCAAGCTTATTGTAACATACGAAACCATGGATGACACTCACAAGTACGGCACAGAAGGAAGGGACAGCGATGCCCTCTACCAAATGCTTTTGGCAGTAGATGGAGTAGAGGCTGTTCTTTTTGTAAGACAGGAAGCAGAAAACAGTTGCACTTTAGGCTTCAGATCAAGGGATGATGTTGATGTAAGCGTAATTGCAGCTAAATTTGGAGGCGGCGGCCACAAAAATGCTTCTGGCGGAAGTGCTGAAGGAAAAATTGAGACTCTTATTCCTGCCATCTGCAAAGAATTTTCAAAAGTCATATAAAATCTAGTCAAATGAAAAGAATCTAGTCAAAAATAGTCACAATCTTATTGGAAAAATAATATTTAAACTAGATTTGACTAGAATAAATTATTTTAATAATTTAAAATTATATTTTCAGTTAATTTTTATCTATTTTCAATAATATTTTAAATAAAAAACTCCTTTTTCCGATATTGTTATTTCCACCTAAAAAAAGTATTTAATTTTTAACTTCTTATAATTTAAGCAATTATCATTACAACAGTAATATTTTCATCAAAAATCTATTCAAAAAAAACAAAGTTGGCACAATTTCTGCACATTGTTAAATATACGATCATTTCTAAGCCGCTGTAACAGCACAACTTAGAACATCGTATTTTCAGAGTTGCCTTTAAAAGCTTATGTTTTTGAGGCTCCAATATTTATTTTAATTTTAAAAAAGGAGTTTTTATGGAAAAATTCAATCTCGAGAAGCTTGCTCAAAGCTATGCTGACGGCACTATGTCGCCAAAAGAGTGTTCGTTGAAACTTATGGAATACGTTTTCCTTCACAAGTCGCTTTTTGGATTAAGAAGTTTAGACGAAGATGATTTTCTAGACTTCTTACTTTACGAGATGCCTAAATTCGACAGGATTTTTATTCTTTATGATAAAAAAATAGGCACATTCTTTTCATTCCTACAGTTTACATTAAGGAAAGCTGTAAATGTTTGGAAAAAAATTGAAATAAGAAGCAAAGTTCTAGATGATGAAATTACGACTTCTCAGAAGATTCAGATAGAGGAAGATTCTGAAACATATGAGCTTGAGGCAGAAGGCATAGAGTTTATTAAGCAGGAAGATAATTCTAAAATAGAACTTAGCGTGCAGTCCCCGTTTCAATTTGATAATGACATGACTTATAGATTAGACAAATATAAAGAAGACGATGTAAAGAAAAATAAAATTGCAAATATTCAGAAGGAAATTGTATTGATTTTAGCATTAAAATCAATCTTTTATATTGATGATGAATTGATCGACAAAGTTTGCGCCTATACTGGCGTTGATAAAGAAACATTTTTATCTATGCAGAAGACCCTGAACGCAGAACTTAAGACAAAAATAAAGAGAAGAGAGTCTTGTGTAAAATGCAGGAACAACTCTTATTATTTTCATAGAAAATACTTGCAGGAATTGCAATATCTTTCTCCACACACTTCATGGTGCAGGCTTATTCAGGAAAAATACGAAAAGCATACTCAAAGTTGGATAAATAAAAACACCCGTTTGAAAAGAAAAGACTATTATGTTTCAGCCTCTAATCGCGCTGTTGGAAAAGTGCTCAATCTTGACCCTCGCCATGTAAAATATATTCTTGACAAGGCTAACAATGTGGACTTATTCAAGCCAAAACAGTATCATATTTCACATGAAAATATATCTTGCAACAGGCAATCTTAATAAAAAAAGGGAAATGCAGGAAATCTTTCCCGACCATACAATTGTTATTCCAAAAGATGAAGGAATTGAATTCAATCCTAACGAGACAGGCACAACGTTCTATGAAAACAGCATGATAAAGTCTAAGGCTTTGTGGGACATGGTGCACTGCCCCGTTATCTCTGACGACAGCGGAATTTGCGCAGATGCATTAGACGGCGCTCCAGGAGTCTATTCTTCAAGATACGCTGGACCTTGTTTTATGAAAGGAAGGCCCGACGGCAAGAAGATTTCACAGTCAGAGCAGAACAAATTTCTTATTGAGCAGGTGAATAAAAGCATTGCAGGCGGAATTGACACATCTTTATCTGCAAACACGGGTCTTTTTCCAAACGGACCTAGAAGCTGCCGTTATGTGTGCGCAATGGTTCTTTACCTTGGTCCTTCAAGGTTTTATATTGCCCAGGAAACAATGGAAGGCACTCTTGTTGATTCAATTGAAGATGCTGCTGGAACTGGCGGTTTTGGATACGACCCTCTTGTTTTTCTTCCTCAGTATGGAAAGACGGCCGCACAAATTTCATCTGAAGAAAAGAACGCTATAAGCCATAGGGGCAAGGCAGCCCGCGCAATAAAGCAAATACTACTTTCTTTGTAAATTAAAAATATTTTCTATTTTTTATTAAAGTTTTAATCATATTCCTCCGATAAGATACATGAAGAACCATGGCTGCTCAACTTCGTAGAAGAAAACGGTCAGGAACTTCATGTAAAAGATTGCAGATGTAGCCTTGTAATGCAGATGTAATCTTTTACAAACAGGCAGAAAGGATTCTGTCTGGTACATAATTCCATGGAGGAAAAAAATATGGTCATCAACCACAACATGTCCGCAATGTTTTCTAATCGTTCTTTAGGAGTAACTAATCTTAACCTTCAGAAAGATATGGAAAAACTCTCATCTGGAGAAAAAATCAACCGCGCTGGCGACGATGCTTCAGGACTTGCAGTTTCTGAAAAAATGCGTGCTCAAATTCGCGGTTTGAATCAGGCTTCTAAGAATGCACAGAATGGTATTAGCTTCATACAGACAACAGAAGGTTATCTGCAGGAAACAACTGATATTATGCAGCGTATTCGTGAGCTTGCTGTCCAGAGTTCCAACGGTATCTACAGCGATGAAGACCGTATGCAGATTCAGGTCGAAGTAAGCCAGTTAGTAGCTGAAGTTGACCGTGTTGCAAGCCAGGCTCAGTTCAACGGCATGAATATGCTCACAGGACGCTTTGCCCAGGCAACTGGTGAAAACACACCAACAGGTTCTATGTGGCTCCACATTGGCGCAAACATGGATCAGCGTATGAGCGTTTTCATTGGTACAATGACTTCTGCATCACTCGGAATTCGCGAAATTGGAACAGAAGCAGTTATGACAATTGCGGCTCCGGACGATGCCAACCGCGCTATAGGCACAATCGATATTGCTCTTAAAAAGATCAATAAACAGCGTGCAGATCTTGGTGCTTACCAGAACCGTCTTGACTATTCTGTAAAGGGACTGAACATTGCATCTGAAAATACTCAGGCTGCAGAATCAACAATCCGCGATACAGACATGGCCTCACAGATGGTAAACTTTACTAAGAACCAGATTCTTACACAGGCAGGAACAGCAATGCTTGCACAGGCTAACAGCCAGTCACAAACAGTATTGTCTTTGCTTAAATAGTGTAGTATAATTGTTAGTGGAAGAAGTGGAGAAATCTACTCTTCCGCTAACTGTGCGGTGTGATTTTACCTCTTAATTCTTCTTCTTTTACAATCAAATCAAACCGTTTTAACAGTGAGCATTTGCCCTTTTATTTGGAAAGGGTTTGTTCTTTGAAAATGCTCTTCATGTATACTGTGAACAGTGTGAACAGTTATTTTTTATTGTACAAGGCATTAAAATAAAATAACAGTTCCTGCTGTATAGGTCTAAATCAACCGACGGGGGCGCAAAAACCGTCAGCTGCCTGCACAGTAAAGGCGTAAAGCATGATGCTTTATGTACTGTCACATGGAGGACAAAATTATGGTAATTAATCACAACATGAGTTCAATGTTTGCTAACCGTACACTGGGCGTTTCTGACCAGCAGTTGATGGGCAATATTGAAAAGCTTAGCTCTGGAGAAAAAATCAACAGGGCCGGTGATGATGCTTCAGGACTTGCTGTATCTGAAAAGATGCGCAGCCAGATTCGCGGATTAAACCAGGCTAATAAGAATATCCAGAACGGTGTTTCTTTTATCCAGGCAACAGAGGGATATCTTCAGGAAACTCAAGACATTCTTCAGCGTGTCCGTGAACTTTCAGTTCAGTCTGCCAACGGAATTTATTCCGATGAAGACAGAATGCAGATTCAGGTTGAAGTTTCCCAGTTGGTAGCTGAGGTTGACCGTGTAGCGAGCCAGGCCCAGTTCAACGGTATGAATACACTGACAGGAAGTTTTGCACAAAACTCTGTTTCAGGACGTGTCATGCAGTTCCAAATTGGAGCAAACGTAGATCAGAATGCACGTGTCTACATTGGCACAATGACTGCTCAAGCTCTTGGTCTTAGAGGAACACAAGGTTCCAACGAGATGTTAAGCATTTCTACACCAGACGTTGCAAATATGGCTATTGCTACAATTGATAGCGCGCTGCAATCTGTTTCTCGCCAGAGAGCTGACTTGGGTGCTTATCAGAATCGTTTCACAATGGCTTCCAACGGTGTTGCAGTTGCAGCAGAAAACCTTCAGAGCGCGGAATCTGTAATCCGTGATACTGACATGGCTTCTGAAATGGTAAACTACACAAAGAATTCAATTCTTACACAGTCTGGAACAGCAATGCTTGCACAGGCAAACAGCCAGTCTCAGAACGTTCTTGCATTATTGAAGTAAAGTAAAAATCATGCTTAGAGTTTAAGAGAGACCTGGATGTCATCTTTTAACAAAAAGCATGTAGGAGTAAGGAGGGGTGCGCCCCCTTCCCTCTCTTGCATTTTCAGGAGGAAACAAGTCCATGAATACAATAAGTAGTAATGGACAGACGATGGCAATGGATGGCCGCACGCTTAATACCTCCGCAGTAGCATCTCAAGTAAAAAAGAGTTCGGTAGATTTACCTAAAACAAGTACTCTACCTTCAAGTTCTGCGGAAGTTGCACAGAATATTGCCAATAATCTGGCTAATGTAAAAGAAGATGTCGCCCAGCTGCAAAAGCTGTCCGATATAGCTATGGGTCACAAGCTTCAGTTCAATGTGAATGAAGACCTTGGTGAAGTAATTATCAAAGTTGTTGATCCTAAGACAAATCAAACAATAAGAGAAATTCCATCTGCTGATGTACAAAAAATGCAAATGAGAATTAGCAAAGTAATAGGATTGATATTTGATGAAATGATCTAAGGCTTTAACGCTGTTACAAGGCAGCGTTGGTCTTATTTCAATTTATTAAGCATTCAGTTTTGTACTGCATGAAAAGATTCATAAATAGGAAGCAGAAAATCTATGGCCGACAGTATTAGCATTCCTGGAGTTTCAGACAAGTATAATACAAGCGACCTTATAGAAAAGCTAATGGCTGTTGAAAAAAAGCCATTGAATAGAGAAAAAGAATCTCTAGAAAAATATAAAACACAGCAAACTGCTTGGCGCGACTTAAATCAGAAAATGTCTGATTTGCGTACAAGTGTAAAAGACTTATATTCATTTGAAAATCCTTTTAACAATAAGTTAGCCTCTTCAACAGATGAAAATGCTATAACAGCAGAAGCTAGCCGTGAAGCAGAATATGGCACTTTTAAAATTGATGTTCTAAATCCAGCAACAGCAGACAGGTTTTTAAGTGGTAACATTGACAAGAACATGGAAGTACCAGCAGGTGTCTATGACTATACAGTTGGCGACAAGACTGTGCATTTTAATTGGAAAGGCGGCAAACTAAGCGACTGGGTCTCTGGACTAAACAAAAGAGGAAATCAAACTGTAAAGGCAAGCCTTATTGGTGTTTCAAAAGACAAGCAGACACTTTTAATTGAAAGCCTTAAAACAGGACAAGAGAACAAACTGCAGTTCAAGGAAGAGGCACTTAACTTTGCAAAATCAACAGATATGCTTAAAGATGTTAAATCAGAAACATCAACTTTCAGCTCTTCTGTTTCATCATATAAAACGCCATCCACTACAGATGATGTTGTTCAAAAAAACATGCCATCAATTTCAAAGGACAATGTTACTTCTGACGGCAAAAATTTAAAGATTCCTGCTAGAGGCGGTGTGGAAATTGAAATACCCCAGTCAACAAAATCCAACCTTAACAACAAAATTGAATTTACTTATTCAGAAAAATCAACAGAAGATATTACAACCTCTATAAACAACAAGGCTTCAGGGCCTTCAATTCCATTATCTGGTGGAATAGAATTCAAAGGCGTAAGTGTAGACAACAATCAGAGCGAAACAACACTTTCTCAAATTTCAGAAGAAGAAAAAACTCCTGTTGTTCCAATTTCAAACGGCAGCACTGTTTTTTTTAAAAATGCAGACGGCACAGAAGAAGAAGTAAACACTTCGAACTTTCAAACAGACGGTGAAACTGGCAAAAAGACAATTTCCATTGCAATGAAGGATTATCCAAACGCAGAAAGCATTGTTATAAGAAACAGCAGCACAGGAAAAGAAATATCTGTTTCTGTTCCTGAATCATTTGACTCTTCAAAAGACTTGGGCTATGCGCCGTCACATGCAATTACAACAGCGGATGACGCAAAATTTAAATACGAAGGAATAACTCTCACTCGTTCTACAAATGATGTTGATGATGTTGTTCCTAATGTCACCCTTCACATTCATGAGACAACAGACAAAACTGCAACAATAAAAATTTCACCTGACAAAGACAGCGCAAAAAACGCTTTGATTACTTTTGTAGGAAAATACAATCAGACTATTGCAGAAATGAATATTCTTTCTCAAGACAAGCCTGAGCTAATTTCAGAGCTTGACTACCTTACTGACGATGAGAAAGAGTCAGAAGAAAAAAAACTTGGCATGTTCCAGGGAGATTCCATTCTTTCAAACGGAAAGACTTCTCTTCAAAGAATTGTCTCCGCAAGCTACAAATACTCTGACGAAGACACTTTGACTATGCTGGGGCAGATTGGCATTTCAACAAACGCAAGCTCTTCTGGCGGCGGTTACAATGCTACAAAGCTTCGTGGTTACCTTGAAGTAGATGAAAAGAAACTTGACACTTCACTGGAAACTGACCTTGAGCAAATAAAGCAGATCTTTGGATTTGACAGCGACGGAGACTTAGTTATTGACAACGGCATTGGCTACAAGCTAGATAAGCAGCTTACTGCATGGGTTCAGTCCGGTGGAATAATTGCTACAAAAAATTCCACCCTAGACAAGACAATTAAGAATTCTAATGAAAAAATAGCAAAACTAGAAACTCAAATGGAAGATAAGGAATCTGAATTAAAATCAAAATACGCTTCAATGGAAGGCTCTATAAACAGCCTTGAGTCACAATCAAGTACAATAAGCAATTTCTCTAAACAGAATAGCGGTAACAGCAATTAGGAGTAAATTATGACATTAAAAGTAAACGGAAAGCAAGTTGATATTACTTTGGAGAATGAAAAAACAGTGGGCGAAGTGCTAAAAGCATTTGAGAGCGAAGCGTCAAAAAACGAGGCTACTACAGTCAGCATAGTTCTTAATGGAAAACCAATTGCCGCAAAAGAATTTGATGAAGCTATAAAAGCACCTATTTCAGACGACACGGTTTTGGAACTTACTGTAGTTTCAAAAATTGACATTGAAGATTCTTTTAAAATTTCTTGTAAAGAATTTTCTTCTCTTTCAAAAGAGCTTTTAGACATACCTGTAATGCTTCAAAGTGGAAAAGACAAAGATGCAAATTTAATTATAACAAAACTTGCTTCTGAAATTGACAGGTTTTGCCATGCAGCAACATTAAGCGCATTGTTTCCTAAATATTATGGAAAATTATTGATAGATGGAAAAGAAATAGGCACATTCTTCTCTGAATTTGCTCCAATTCTTTCAGACTTTGAAAAGGCCTTAGAAACTAAGGACACAGTTACTGTTGGTGATTTAGCAGAATATGAAATCAGCCCAAGACTTAAAAACATTTCGGCTGCTATAAAATCAATAAACAAGGAATAAAATATGGGTTCAGAAAGCGGCTCACCTCTTTTAGCAAGACAAAATTCCGGCAACTACACAATTGTTTTTATTGCAATTATTTTTATTGCAATACTGCTTGTGATTTATTTACTTATCAAATGGATTAATAAAATTCATTCATCGCCACAATGGGTTGAGTCGCACAAAAATCTTCCTACAACTTTAAAAAACATTAACCATGTTTCAAAAACTTCCAATCTTGATAAAAATGAAAAGCTTTTGCTAATAGAGATTTGCTCTAGATACAAACCTTTGAATTTAGAATTTCTTATTAAAAATGAAAAATTAATTGATGATTTATTTAAGCAGGAATTTCAATTTCTGAATAAAGAAAACGACACTGACAAAATCACAATTTTATTTTTGCTACGATATAAATTAGAAAAAACATATAAAAATTCTTTGATAATAACTTCATCAAAAAGCATTATTGCCGGTCAGCAGCTTATCTACACAGACAGAAGAGGAACTCTTTGGACTCTTTCTGTTTATGAAAACAACAACCAAGGGCTTTTTATTTCACTGCCTCAATCTTTTGCATCTAGTAACATAAAGCCAGAGCAGCTTTCTAAATTGAATATAACATTTACTTCAAACACAGGAATTGCTTATATTATGATAGCAAGAGTTGTTAGATATGAACAGGGAAAAGACGGAGCAACTCTTATGCTTTTAGCTCACACTAACAGCTTAAGGGCCTTGCAAAGACGTAATTCAAAACGAATGACACTTAATACAAAATGCACATTTTCAGCAGTTGATGTTTCCAAAAATAGTGATGATGAAAAAAATACAACTTACACGCCTAAACAGAATAAATACGAAGGTACAATTCAAGACATCTCATCAAATGGATGTAGAGTTAATTGCACACTTCCTATTCATCAAGGTCAATTTATTTCTGTAAACTTTAGCATTGACGGAACAAAAACTGATAATGCCATAGGTCTAATTGTCAGCACGACTGCTACATCTGACAACACTCATTATATTTTGCATATTCAGTTTGTTAAAATAACTAAATCTGTACGTAACAGAATTTACGCACTTATTTACAATTATTTATAATACATGCAATTACATACACATATTGCATATTGTAATAATTATAAATTTAAGATATTGTGGAGAGTTATGAAAGTTTTGGAGTTAAAATCTATTTCAAAAAAAGAAGACGGCATTTATTATCTTCAAAGGTATAAAGCCACAGCAGTTCTTGAAATGCCTCATAATACCTTGGAGTTTCCTTTTTCTTTTTCAATTGAAACAGGTCCTCTTGGAAATAAAACAATAGAGCTTGACGAGCTGCCAAACGATTTTAATTATCCAGTCTTTCCAATTATTAAATCATTAAAAGAATTTATAATAGACTTAATCAAAAAAGGAAAATTATCGTGATTTCTTTTACAACACATTCATCAGAAGAGACAATTTCTCTTGGAGAAAAAATCGGTTCGCTTTTAAAGCCTGGGGATATTATTGCAATGACGGGTACACTTGCCGCAGGAAAAACAACAATTACTAAAGGCATTGCAAAAGCGCTTGGCGTTAAGGACACAATCACAAGCCCTACATTCTGCTTAATAAGCGAGTATGCAGGGGACAAAATGCCTCTTTACCACATGGACGTGTACCGCCTTGATGGTGTTGAAGACTTTATAAACCTTGGTGTAGACGACATGCTTTTTGGCGAAGGCGTGTGCATTATTGAATGGAGCGAAAAAGTTGAGTCTGAGCTTCCAAAGAACACAATTTGGATGACAATTGTTCCAGGAAACGACGGCTCTAGAAAAATCACGCTTGAAAACTGGAGCAACGGAGATATTGAAGGGAGCGATGAAAGCAAAAACATAAATATGAAAACAAGAGGACTAATTTAATGAAAGCACTTGCTATAGATTGCGCGGTTTCTAGAATTACAGTTGCCGCTAAGAATGAATCTCACATTGTAAAACTTTCACTTGATGTTGGAATGAAGCAGTCTGAAAAACTTCTTCCAGCAATTGACTATGTTTTGAAAGAAGCTGAGCTTACTTCTAAAGAACTTGATTATACAACATTAACTTTGGGACCAGGAACATTCACAGGCTTACGCTTAGGAATTAGCGCTCTAAAGGCAATGCAGCTTGCTAACGGCACTCCAATTTACGGCATACCTTCTTTAGACGCTTACGCCTACCCTTACAAGTCAGCAGTGGAAACTGTTCTTGCTGTAATAGATGGCAAACGCGATATGTTCTACAATTCATTTTACTGCCGTGGAGAAAAACTTTTCGGTCCTGACGACATGAAGATTGCTGACATCATCAAACAGATTGATCCAGAGACAGAAGTTCTAGTTTGCGGGCCAGATGCTAAGCTTTTTGTAGACATGGTAAATGAACAGACCCCTCTTTATTCAATTCATTGCTTTACGCCTTCAATGGATTCAACAGAGAGTCTTTTTTATATTTCAGAGCAGATGATTGCAGAAAAAAAACCGGCCCTTGCAGAATATGAAGGACCGTTGTATGTAAGAAAAAGCGAAGCTGAAGTTTTGCACGACGCACAGAATTAAGGGAGTCTCTAAAAACTTCAGCTTTTAGAGATGCCTTTAATTTTTGTCGAAAAGTTTGTTTAATTCCTCAACAGACGGTTGAGCTGCAGCTGCTTTGTTTTCATTTTGTATAGCTTCAAAAACTTCTTGTCTGAACACTTTTACATTTTTTGGAGCCTCTACGCCAATTTTAACTTGGTCGCCACGAACTTCAATAATTGTAAGGGTTATGTCATTTCCAATTTTTATCTTCTGGTCAACTTTGCGTGAAAGGATTAGCATTTTTTAACACCTCTCTTACGCAAGGCTTCAATGATGTTATGCTTTGTTGTCCATTTTGAATCATTTACAATTGCCTGCATACATTTTTTATTTGTACGGTTTATAATAAGAGGACCTTGCAAATTAGCAGTTACAGCACTTCCGTCTGTAGGAACTGTTACAATTGCAAATACAATAACATCAGAAGGATCTTTTATTCCAATCTTAGAAAGCTCCTTGTCATCTATGTCAAGTTCATAGTCGCTGCAAATTATAAACGGATCTATAAGCAAAAACGCTAGATTAGAATCTTGCAGCGACTGAAGCCAAATTAACGGCTGGTACTCGCTGTCAATAAGCGCGAAATCAGTATACTCTTCAAATCCGAACAAACCTAATGGAATTGTAATAATATGTTCATTTGCAACTTCCACAGTTCCCATTGTCTTTGTTTTTACTTGCATTTATTCCACCTGTTTTAGTTGCCCTAAAAACTTATATTTTTAAAGGCAACTTATTTTATATAGTTGAGCAATGTGCTTGAGTACATTTGTCCTGCGTTGCTCAAAGTTGCTTGGTTAACATATTCAAGCATTTTCAAATCTGTTACAGCAGTTGTTAAATCTATGTCGCCTTCCCTGCTTACAAGATTTGTAACATTTAGGTTATTTGTCTTGCTTCTTTCAACATTGTTTTTTGCCCTTTCAAAGCTGCTTCCAACTTCTGCCAAACGTGTTGTCAAAGTATTCATACCAGAGTCAATTGAACCTAAAACTCTTCCGCCAATAGTTTCCGTGTCACCCTTTAACATTGAATCCCTTAATGAAATTACAGTGTCAAATAGTGAGCCGCCAGAAACTCTTGCGCCGTTGCCAATATTGTAAGGAGGCTTTTGGCTTGAGTCTTTTATAACGCCCAATTCGTTAAGTGTTGTGCCGCTTTTATCTTCTAGCCACAATTGACGGGCATCTGTTGTTTCAAAGTTTAAACCATTTGTAATTGGGTCTATGGTTGCCTTCACAGCCGCTCCGCTGTCATTTATTTTTGCCGCAACTGCATAAACGTTGTCTCCTGATTTAATATTTATTTCCTTGCCGTCAACAGAAATTACGCTGTCTTCTTTTGACTGCCATGAGCTTGCGTCTGTTGAAGAAATAAGCTGCTGTTTTTCCGCCCAGAATGTTTTTGAACCGCTGTTGTCTAAAGTTAAAAATGCGTTCTCGTCAACTTCAAGCTTGTTTGTTCCATTGTTACCGTTGTACCGTACTTCTTCAATAAGAGGCTCTGTTGAACCAGGAAGACTTCCAAGAGAAACATCGAAAGCTGTTGTTTTTGTCTGTGTTCCAGAAAATAAAGAGTTGCCGTCAGGTCCAATTGCGTTTGCGTTTTGAATCATTTCCTTAAGAAGCTCGTTCACTTCTGAAGCCATGTTTGTAAGATCTTCTTTTGTGTTAATTCCGTTTGCACCATTAACAGCAAGCTCCCTTACCCTCTGCATTATCTGCAAGTTCTGATTTACATAGCCTTCTCTTACTTGAAACTGATCTGCCAAAGTCTGTGCGTTTTTTTCAAACTGGTTCACACGTGTAAGATATGACTTGTAGCGAACTAGATGTCCGGCCGCTATAGGGTCGTCTCGTAAGGAAGTAATTTTGCTTTGTGTGCCAATCTGGTTTTGCACTTTAGCCTTGCGGGCTTCCTGCGACCTTAGATTGTATTGTGTATTATTGTTATTTAGCTGTGAACTTATTCTTTGCATTTTATTACTCCTTAATTATCAATTTGATTCAATATTAAATACCAAGCTTGTTGATTATTGTGTCAAGCATTTCATCCTGCACATTTATGAATTTTGCAGCCGCATTGTAGCCATGCTGGAACTTAATTATATCTGCCAGCTCCTCGTCAATATTTACACCGCTCAAGTTGTCACGCAAATCTGTCAAGTTGTCCATAATTTTGTTTTTGCTTGCGAGCATGTTTTGTGCCTGCTCACCTTTTAAGCCAACCTCTGTAACTGTGTCAGCAAAGTAGTCGTCAAATGTTCTTTCTGTTCCAATCATTACTTTGGTGTTTCTTATTGAAGCAATTTCTACAGCAGCCCTTGCGTCACCGTTGTCTGCAAAGCCCTGGCTGTTTGGATAAGCCGCCGCAACACTAGAAACATCAGCATGAATTTTGTCATTCACTTGAACATAAGCCGCTGGATTTAAAACAGGTGACACTGAATATTGAGCATCAGCCAAAGCGTTAACTGCATCAGAATGAGCATAGTCATAAGCGCCGTCCGCACCGCTTGCCTGAAGAATTCCTGAGTAGCCCGTTAAGAACATGCCGCTGTCTTCCACATGGCGAATAACAAAATCCTGGTTGTCCATAGACTTTGAAGTTGTCGCTTTTAACACAAGAGAATTGTTTCTGTCAAGGTAAGCCTTTACTTCTCCATTGCTGTCATTTATTCGATTTATAACAGTTTCAACAGTGTCTGTCGCGTGATATGGCACCTGGACAGTTCCATCGCCGCTGTTAAAAGTCATTGTTCCTTCAAGCCCAACCTGCTGCTGCAAATCAAGTTTTGTTGTTCCAGTAAATCTAAAAATGTATGATGTGTCTAAAGTGCCGTCTCCGTTTCTGTCAAAGTTGCCGTTTGTATTTTCAACAAATGAATGTTGAGTAAAGAAATCAAGTCCTGTCACATTGTTTTTGCCAACAGCATTTCTATGTACATCATTTACCAAGTCAGAGAAGTTCATTGTCATTGTGTTTAAGCTTTGAATTTCGTTTCTAATATCAACATCTCTTAACTCAACCAATGCGCCTAAAGAGCCGCCTTTGAAATAAGCGTCGTTTTTTGTGTCTGACCACTGAAGTTTGCTAAAGCCGTTGTTGTTCACTTCTGCAACTGACTCAATTTTACGAGCATAGCTTCCTTGAACAATAATTTGACCGTCTGTGTGGACCATATACTCATCAGGATCTTCTTGAGTCACAGTTACATTTATTAAGCTGGAAAGTTTTTCTACAAGAGTGTCTCGCTTGTCCATTAGATCATTTGGATTGTCTCCCATAGCCTTGCTTCTTACAATTTCATGGTTCAAGTTAGCAATTTGCCGTGTGTAGTCGTTCACTTGTTTTACAGTTGATTCAATATCGCTGTTGATTTGGACTGCAATTCCATTAAGGCTTTTATACTGCTGCTGAATTGAATTTGTTAAACTGTCGCCTCTTGTTACAACAGCTTGACGGGCCGCGTCGCTTTCTGGATAAGTTGAAAGTTCCTGCCAGCTTTCCCAAAATTTATCAAGGTTGCTTCTTACAGAAATATCATCTGGCTCATTATAAATTTGCTCAATCTGAGTGTAATAATTGTCGCGTGTAGACCAGTAGGAATTGTCGCTTGACTGAGCAACTATTCTAGAGTCAAGAGTTTCATCTCTTACACGAGTTATGCTTTCTACAGTTGTGCCCTGTCCTATTTGACCTGCAACTTCTGCTCTTTCCAAATCTGGACGATAAAGTGGCTCAAAAGCAGAGACATTCACTTTTTGACGGCTGTAGCCTTCAACATCAGCATTTGAAATATTGTGGCCTGCTGTTGATATTTGAGTTGTATGCGCCATAAGGCTTCTTTTTCCAATTTCTATTCCTGCAAAAGAATTTGCCATTTTATCCTCCAAATAAAAAAATAAACTTCAAAAACAAAAATTAAAAAAGTTTATTGATTACAATACTCTGCATAACAGGTTTTTGAATTTGACCTTTGCTTGTATAAAGGGTGTTTCTTTGCTGAGGAACACATTTATCAAGAACATTCGCCAACAGACTTTGAGCTGTGTTTACGTATGTAGAAAGCGCCATGTTTTCAATTTTGCTCTGAGTAAGTTTTGACCTAACGCTTGTAAAAAGAGGTTCAACTTTTGAAGCAAAATAAATAGTTCTGTCATTGCCAATTAATTTTTCTCTTTCATCATCTAAAGAAACAAAACCGTTGCTGTATGCTTCCATTTCAGAAAAATTATCTTGAAGCTCGTTCCAGTTTCTGCTTATGACATCATCATGAATTTTCCCCTGCGTTTTAAGAATACAGTCAAGAAGTTCATCTTGAGATTTTAGAATTTCAATCAGTTTCTCTTCTCTAGTAATATTTACTTTGTTCATTACAAAACTCCTCATCTAATTATCGGATAATACTTTTTCAACTTTAGTTATTTTACATTTATGTGATATTGTTTTTTTCTTTGAAGAATTTTTATAAAAAAAAGTCATTTTATTGAAAGAAACGTTCTTTTTGTACTTGACTAAGACTAAGTTTTTTTGATATTATCTCGCTTGTCAGTTACATGGTGCCTGTAGTTCAGCGGTAGAATCCCAGATTGTGGATCTGGTTGTCGTGGGTTCGATACCCACTAGGCACCCTAAGCCGAACCTCAGGGAACGGTTGCCGAGACGCGTTCGTAGCTCAACTGGATAGAGCAATGGACTTCGAATCCGTAGGTTGCACGTTCGAACCGTGTCGGACGCAAAAATGTAATTGAAGTTCCAGTTAATACGGAATTGCAATACGATTTCGGGCGATTAGCTCAGTTGGTAGAGCAACAGACTCTTAATCTGTGGGTCGGGAGTTCGAGCCTCCCATCGCTCAAATGTTTTGGGTTTGATTCTAATTCTGTGTAATGCTGGTCAGATACCATTGCATTAATGCGAGAGTGGTGGAATTGGCAGACACGCCAGACTTAGGATCTGGTGCCCTAGGCATGAGGGTTCAAGTCCCTTCCCTCGCATAGCTTTTGAAACTTATTTTTGCGGGAATAGCTCAGTAGTAGAGCGCAACCTTGCCAAGGTTGATGTCGCGGGTCCGATTCCCGTTTCCCGCTCTATTGCTTTACAGCAAAGATTATTTGACATTTATGAAGTAATTTTTGCACGGACACTCCGTAGCAATTTTTGCGGGAATAGCTCAGTAGTAGAGCGCAACCTTGCCAAGGTTGATGTCGCGGGTCCGATTCCCGTTTCCCGCTCTAAACAGAAGGCGATTTGGAGTAAATCTGAATCGCTTTTTTTATATCTTTTATTAAGGGGATACTCAAGTGAATATTACCAAAGAAATCACCAAGATTGAAAAATCAGCAGTAAAAGTTACTGTAACAATCGCAAAAGAAGATGTGGCTGCAAATTACAATGAATCTATTGCAAAATACGCAAAGAACATTCAGCTGCCTGGCTTTAGAAAAGGACATGTGCCAGTTGCAACACTCGAACAGAAATATGGTGAATCATTAAGAGCGGAAATCTGCGGTGACTTGATTGACAAATCACTTAATGAAATTCTAGATGCGGAAGATGCAAAAGACATTTGCCCGCTTCCATACGCACAGCCAAAACTTGAGTCAGTGCCATCTCTTGATGTTGCAAAAGACTTAACATACACAGTTACTTTTGATGTTTTTCCAAAAGTTGAAGTGAAGAATTTCAGTGGCATTACAATAAAAGAGCCACAGGTTGAAATTGGACAGAAAGAGCTTGATGAAGAGCTAAAGGCAATTCAGGAAAGAAATGCTGTTGTAATTGACAAGAAGGACGAGGACAAGGTTGAAAAAGACAACATTGTAACAATCAACTACAAAGAGCTTGATGACAGCGGAAAAACTGTAGAAAAATCAGAAAGACAAGACTTTGTTTTCACAGTTGGTTCTGGTGAAGATATCTACAAAATTGACGACGACATTATTGGAATGAAAAAAGGTGAATCAAAAGAAATCACCAAAACATACAAAGCTGATGACGCAGACAAAGACTTGGCTGGCAAAACAAAGAAAATCAGCGTAACAGTAACTGCTATAAAAGTAAGAAACATTCCAGCGCTTGACGACGACTTGGCGCAGGATGTTAATGAAAAATACAAGACACTTGACGACCTAAAGAAAGACATTACTCTTAACATGGAGACTGCTAAGAATAAGAAAATTGAAGAAATCAAGAGCCAGAGCCTTCTCTCTCAGCTTGTAGAGAAAAATCCTTTTGACTTGCCAGAATCAATGCTTAAAGCAGAACTTGACAGCCGTTGGCAGATGATGGCGCAGCAGTTCCAGACAACACCAGAGCAGCTTGACAGAATGATTGCAGCAAGCGGTCAGAAGAAAGAGGACATGCTCAAACAGTGGACTGGCGACAGTGAAAAAATGCTCAAAAGCCGTATTATTGTCGACGAGCTTATCCGCGAGAAAAACATTGCTGTTACTCCAGAAGAAATTGAAGAAGAATATAAAAAAATGGCAGAAGGCAGCGGAGTTACAGTCGATGAAGTTAAAAAGCACTATGCAGATGCACGTTCAAAAGAATATCTTATTGACGATACAAAAGAGCAGAAGCTTTACAACGAATTGTACAAACAGGTAAAAATTGCAAAAGGCGACAAAGTTGCTTTCTCTGATTTATTCAAAAATGAGAATAACTAACAGCAATTTGTTCTAAAATAAAACAACGGAGTGCTGGCATTATTGTAGCCACATTCCGTTTTTTTGTTTATATTAAATATGTATATAAAATAAAAGAATATTTCAGGGGGATTTCTTTATGAATGAAAATATGAATTCAATAGTTCCTACAGTTGTTGAAAGAAGTGGAAATGTTGAACGCTCTTATGATATTTTTTCACGTCTTTTAAAAGACAGAATTATATTTGTTGACGGCGAGATTCGCGATGAAAACGCCGATATGGTTGTAGCGCAGCTTTTGTTCTTGGAAAGCGAAAATCCAGACAAAGACATCAGCATGTATATAAATTCACCAGGCGGAAGCGTAACAGCGGGTCTTGCTATTTATGACACTATGCAGTACGTAAAATGCGACATTCAGACTATCTGCATGGGACAAGCAGCCAGCATGGGCGCTATTCTTCTTGCGGGCGGCACACAGGGCAAACGTTACGCGCTTCCTTCAAGCCGTGTAATGATTCACCAGCCTTGGGGCGGAGCAGAAGGTCAGGAAAGCGACATTGCAATTCAAGCAAAAGAAATTGTACGTCTTAAGAAGCTTTCTATTAAATATTTTGCTCAGAAAACAAACAAAGCAGAAGATGTTGTTGCAAAAGACATGGAAAGAGACTTCTACATGTCAGCGCAAGAAGCTCAGAATTATGGTATAATAGACCACATAATGGAATCTGAACACAAAGGGGAAAACAAATAATGCGTGGATTTGGAAAAAACGACCAACAGGTTTGCTCTTTTTGCGGCAAGCCAGCTGGTGAAGACCGACATTTAGTAGCGGCTCCTAACGGAAATATATTCATCTGTGATCAATGTATAGAAATTTGCAAAGGCATTCTAAATGAAGAAGAGCATGGAATTACACCTATAGACATGGGCGAAGTTCCGTATCCTAAGGAATTTAAAGAATATCTTGACCAGTACGTTATTGGACAGGACTATGCAAAGAAGGCGTTGTCAGTAGCAGTTTACAATCACTACAAGCAGCTTTCAGCACCTAGCGAGCTTCAGAAGAAAAATGATATAAAGATTGAAAAGTCCAACATTCTTCTTATTGGACCTACAGGAAGCGGTAAAACACTTCTTGCAAAGACACTTGCGCAGAAGTTAAAGGTTCCATTTGCAATTGCAGATGCCACTACCCTTACAGAAGCCGGCTATGTTGGTGAAGATGTAGAAAATGTTCTTCTAAAACTTATAAATGCTGCTGATGGAAATGTACAGGCTGCGGAAAGAGGTATTGTCTTTATAGATGAAATTGACAAGATTAGCCGTAAGAGCGAAAACACTTCAATTACACGCGATGTAAGCGGTGAAGGCGTTCAGCAGGCTCTTTTAAAGATTATTGAAGGTACACATGCTTCTGTTCCACCACAGGGCGGCAGAAAGCATCCTAACCAGGAAATGATCGACATTGACACGACAAATATTCTTTTCATTTGCGGAGGAGCATTTGTTGGACTTGAAAAAATAATAGAGCAGCGTCTTTCTTCAGCATCTATTGGCTTTGGCGCAAAAGGAACAAGACGTTCTGAAGAAGAAAGAATGAACTTGTTGAACCAAGTTACATCTGACGACCTTGTTAAGTTTGGAATTATACCAGAGCTTATTGGAAGGCTTCCAATCACTGTGGCACTTAAGGAGCTTAACCTTGAGGATTTAAAGAAAATTCTTACAGAGCCAAAAAATGCAATCACTAAGCAATTTGAAGCAAGTTTTGCTATAGACGATGTTGATTTAACTTTCTCTGACGACGCAATTGACGAGATAGCTAATATTGCAATACAGCATAAGACTGGAGCGCGCGGACTTCGTTCAATAGTAGAGAAGATTCTTCTTGATATTATGTATGAAGTGCCAAGTGTAAAAGGTAAAAAGAAACTCGTTATTACTAAGGATATTGTAACTCAGAAAGTGATTCCTACAATTGAGTCCATGCTCATTGAGCAGAAGACAGCTTAATTATATAACTAAAAGGGCACATCTAAGAACATAAGTTTTTTAGATATGCCCTATTTTATTTATATTTTCTTATGACACAAAGCGCTGCAATTTTTTAATTGCAGCGCTTTTTTTATTTTTTTTCAGAAATTTTCTTCAATAAAGCAAGTGTCTCTTCTGCTGTCTTTTCCCAAGAGAATCTTTTTGTCCATTCAAGACCGCCTAAAACAAGACGTTCCCTAAGTTTCTTATCATCAACTATTTTTTCCATGCACTGCTCTATGTCTTCAACGCTGTCGCTGTTAAAATAAAGAGCGTTTTCTCCAGCAATTTCTGGCAACGCTCCGGCTTTTGCACAAGCAACAGGAAGACCGGTAGCCATAGCCTCTATTACAGGAAGCCCTACTCCTTCATTAACCGACGGAAAAATACATGCTTCGGCACCTCTGTACAATTCAGGAAAACTTTCATGCGGAAAATATCCTGTTAGAAATATTTCACTAGCCGCGCTTGACTGAAATGCCGCCTTGTGAACTTCATCACTATAAGGGCCGTCTGCTCCTGCTAAGACAAGCCTATGTGGAAGATGAGTTTTTTCTTTAAACAAAGTAAACGCTTTTATAAGCTCTATATGTTTTTTTTCAGAGCTTGCCATGCGGCTGGCATATATAAAATAAGGGCGTTTTATTGCAAAAGGCTTAATGTCAACTGTTTCATCATTTTCTATAGCACGAGGAAAGAACAAGCTGTGGTCTATTCCATTATGCACAATCTGTATGTTGTTATTCTTAACACCGCTTCTTTCAAGGTCTTTTTTTACAAACTGGCTTGCGGCAATAATACAATCTACATTTGAAAGTCCCTTTTTTATTTGACTACAGATAAGCTTTTCATTTGACTTTTCAAAATTTGTGCTGAATATTGCATTTACAATAGCGACGCTTGGAATTTTAAACTTTAGCGGAAGCATCCTTGTTGCAGCTGTATAAATCACAATGTCATAATTATTTTTCTTGCAAAATTTATTAACATTAAAAACATGCCATAGTCTTTCTGCAGAAAGGCTGTCTGGGACATTTGCGCTTGTGTAATTTATTTCTTTATCACTTGTATATGTATAACGGTCAATTTCAGGGCCGAATAAATCATATTTTACATCAGCTGAAGAAGAAAGGCTTTTCACTAAGGACAAAAGGTAAGAGCCTATGCCAGAACGTCCGTGGTCGCAGCCGAATGTATCAATTCCAACTTTCATAAGGACATATTATAGCACAGAAATTGAAAAATATGCTATAGTTTGAGTTATGAAAGAAAACAATGAAAATACTGACGCAAGAAATGAAACATCTACAGAAAATGAAATCAAAAAACCAACATTTGATTCACTCAATGTAAGCAAAAACTTAATTGATAAACTTAATTTAAAGAATATAACTGTTCCAACTTCTGTCCAGGCAAAAGTGATTCCGCTTGTTGCTGAAGGAAAAAACATAATGTTCCAAAGCGAAACAGGAACTGGAAAAACATTTGCATATCTTCTGCCTTTGGTGCAAAAACTTGAGTCTGAGGAAAATCCAAAACATGCTGTTAAAGTTTTAATTGCCGCCCCTACTTACGAGCTTGCTTCTCAAATAAAAGTGCAGGTCCAGCTAATCACTGAATTAAAAAGCGCACTTTGCATTGGAGGCACTCCTCTTACGCGCCAAATTGAGCTTCTTAAGGAAAAGCCTGTTATTATAATAGGAGGACCGGCGCGCCTTCTTGAGCTAATTCACCTGAAAAAGCTAAAGGCTGACGATGTTGAGACATTGGTACTTGACGAAGCAGACAGGCTTTTAAGCCCAGAGCTTAGGGACGAAACAGAAGGTCTTTTGGAAAGGCTTCCGCAAAAAGTGCAGCTTATTGGCTGCTCCGCCACAGTCAGCGACTACACACGGAAAATCTTGCAAAAAGCAAGGGACGGACTTGTTGAAAATCAAAATGAAAATGACGCAGAAAGCAATGCAATTCTTCTTGTTACAATGCCTGAAAACAATGTTCTTGCAAATTCAATTACACACTGGGCTTTGTTCGCAGAGCGCCGTGATAAAATCGACACATTAAGAAGCTTTATAAATGCAGTAAAACCTAAAAAACTTATTGTTTTTACAAGCAGAACTGACCAAATTCAAAACATAGTTTCTAAGCTTCAGTATAAAAAAATCAACTGCGCGGGACTTTGCGCTAAAACTGATAAAAAAGAAAGGAAGGCTGCAATTGACAGGTTCAGAAGCGGTAAATGCCCTATTTTAATTACAACTGACCTTGCTTCTAGAGGTTTGGATATTGAAGGCATTACACATGTTGTCCAGATGGACTTGCCGGAAGATGCTGATTTCTTCATCCACAGGTCTGGAAGAACAGCGCGCGCCGGGCAAAAAGGCATTAACTGTGTTATTGGCGATGAAATGGAAATGAGAAACTACGCCATTCTTGAAAAAAAACTAAAGATAAAAGTGTACCCAAAGGAGCTTTTTAACGGAAAAATAGCTTCTCCAGAGGAACTTGAGCAGAATAATTCAAGCGGCGGTAAAAAAGAATGATGGACTTTATTACAGGACACCCGCTTTACATAACTTGCATAATTTTCTTGGCTTTTTCTGTTCCAATAATTGTTTCTGATATAAAGACAAAAATAATTCCTGATTTTGCGGTGTACTTGGGCGTTGTAACTATGCTTTGCTATAGGTTTGCCTGTACGCGAGACGACCTTATTATTTACATTGCGGCATGTGTTCTTTCTGTGCTGCTTTTTGTTGCTGTTAGGTACTCTTCTAAAAGAGGCATGGGCTGGGGAGATGTTAAGTATTCGGCACTGTGCGGTATTTACGCGGGTCCTGTTGCAGTTTTTGCGGGGTACATAATTGCGGCGGCGTTGTGCGGCATTTGGTATTCTATAATGAAAAAGAAAGGCAAAATCTCAAAAAGCGACCCAATTCCTTTTGCACCGTTCATGGCAATAGGCACTTTTGCCATAGCATTAGTTCCAATAATCAAGTCATTTTTTTAACAGCATTGTAGAAAATGTCAATATGCAATATGTACTGAGTATTATTGCTAAACGCTTTTTTTATCGTTATACTATTTGAAGTTTATAAAAGAATTTTTTATTTGAGGGGATTTCCGTGTTTTTAAAAAGTCTTGAGATTTATGGCTTTAAGTCATTTGCAGATAGAACAAAAATAAATTTCGCTGATGGAATTACAGCATTGCTAGGGCCAAACGGCTGTGGAAAGAGCAACGTTGTTGACGCTATAAAATGGGTTCTTGCAGAAAACAAATCTAAAAACCTGCGCGCCGAAACTATGGAAGATGTTATTTTTAACGGAACAGAAACCCGCCCTGCATTAAGCGTTGCAGAAGTCACCCTTACAATTGTAAACGACAAGGGCCTTTTGCCTTTGGAAGCGGAAGAAATTGCTATAAAAAGAAGATTGTACCGCTCTGGTGAAAATGAATACTTTATTAACGGCAGACAGGTTGGAGCAACGGACATACGTAAGCTCTTTATGGACACTGGTGTTGGAAAGGCCGCATACTCTGTAATGGAACAGGGCAAGATTGACCAGATACTTTCCAGCAAGCCAGAAGACCGCCGCTACCTTTTTGAAGAGGCAGCAGGAATTAGCCGCAGCAAAGCGGAAGTCGCAGAAGCCGAGCGTGAGCTAGAGAAGGCAAAGGCAAACCTAGCTCAAATAGACTTGGGGCTTGCAGAATCAAAGCGAACTTATGAAACATTAAAAGTGCAGTCTGATAAAACAGCAAAATACAGAAAGCTTAACGAAGAAAAATTCAACTGCGAGCTAGACATTCAGCTTTTGCGCTTAAAGGATTTCACAGAAAACAAGGCGCGCCACGAGCAGAGCAGAAAGGACGCCGAGACAAAAAGAGACGCAGCTTCAAAAGAAATTGAAGAGATATACAACACTCTTAACGAAAACACTGACAAAATAAAATCCTTGCAGGAAGAAGTGAATTCAAAACAGCAGGAAGTTATAAAAATAAGCGCTGAGCAGAGCGGCAAAAAGGCAATGCAAAAGCAGCTTGTCGCCCACCAGAGCGAGGCTAAGGAAAAGATTGGCCAAATTGAGAACAGAATAAAAAATGTACAGGAAAGAATTGATGAATTCAATGAAGAAATAGACAGCCAGAATTCAGAGCTTCATGACAAGAAAAAGCAGATTGAAGACATAAACAGAAACATTCAGGGCTTTGTTGCGAACATTCAGCAGGCTTCAGGCCAGATAAATGACAACGACAAGCAGATTGGCATAAATTCAGGAAAAATTCACAACTTGGACGCAGAACGCGCTGACTTGCAAAAACAGCTTGAGGCAATTACAGAAAACATTGTTACAGAGCTTGACGCAAAGTTAAAGGACGCAGGCTACTCTTCCGCTTCTTGCAAAAAGGCAAAAGAAGAGCTTGAGCTTACACTTAGCAAAATAAAAATCTTTGTAAACGGCAGGGCGAACATATTTAAAGACTTCGCTGCCCTCTCTTCACACAAGGAGCAGGATTCAGCGCGCTTTGGAACAGACGCAGTGCAGGCTTTTACAGACTTAGGCGCAATGCTAACTTCACTTTCTGAAAACATAGAGAACTACACAAAGACAACGCCTCAGTTCATTGACGACTTCCTTTCTCCAGAAGGAATTATCACTAAGAAAAGAAATATTGACCATTCAATTCAAGACAACATTTCTCAAATTGATTTATACCAAAAGGAAATTGACGACTTAAGAAAAACAAATGACAGCCTTAACGTAAAAATTGACGAGTACAAAGACACGTTAAACAAGCTTCGTGTGAACCAGGCTGAAATGACACAGCAGATTTTCTCTTGCGAGCAGCAGATTTCAACTTTGAAAAAATCACTCACAACAGAAGAGACAACTCTTACTGACCAGCAGAACGAGCTGTTTGAGGAAAACAAACGTAAAGAAGAAACTGACGAGCAAATAGAAGAGCTTGACGAAGCAATTGCAGAGCTGCAGCAGAAAGGTGAATCTATCACTAAAATTTTACAAGATTTGGACAAGCAGATTTCCGACTGCAACAGCAAAGTCTCTGGCAAGCAGAACGCCCTTCAGAGAAAGCAGGAAGAGAAAAACAAGTTCCAGGCGCAGCTGGAAAAACTAAGCGTTGACCTTGTTCAGAGCGACACAGAAATACGCAATGTTAAGCAGAATTTCCAGGACAACTACTCGCGCGACCTTATGGAGTTTGAAGAAAGAATGTACACAATCACAACTCCTAGCGCAAAACTTAAAGACAGCCTTGCGGAAGTAAAGCAGAAGATTACAGATTTGGGCCAAGTTAACCTTATGGCAGTTGAGCAGTTCGCAGAAGAAAAAGAGCGCTATGAGCGACAGCAGGCAAACTACAACGACACTCAGAAGTCTGTTGAAAACCTTGTGCGTGTAAGTGAAGAAATCAGAACTAAATCATCTGAGCTGTTCCTTGACACATACAATAAGATTCGCAAGAATTTCCACAATATGTTCAGAAGGCTTTTAAATGGCGGTAAAGGCGAGCTTCGACTTTGCGACCCAACAAATGTTTTGACTACAGGTATTGATATTTACGCCCAGCCTCCGGGAAAGAAACTGCAGAACATTTCGCTTTTGTCTGGCGGAGAAAAGACAATGACAGCAGTGGCTCTTTTGTTTGCAACTTACCAGGTGCGCCCTAGCCCATTCTGTTTGCTAGATGAAATTGACGCGGCCCTTGACGACAAAAATGTTGTAAGCTTTGTACAGACATTGCGCTCTTTTGCAAATGTAAGCCAGTACATTGTAATTACTCATAACAAAAAAACAGTTATGGGAGCAAGCAGTATGCTTGGTGTTACAATGGAAGAAAGCGGCATTACTAAAGTTGTGCAAATTAAACTTGACGACGACACAATAAACGGCCGTGTTAAATACGACCCACAGGAAGACTTTGTTGATGAAGACGTGCCTCCAGAAGAAGGCATTGTTATTCCACAGCGTCCTCCTAGACGCGAGCATAATCCAGACGGCTCTTTGAAAGTTCCAGAAGAATCTGTAGAAGTAAAAGAAGAAAAGCATAACGAGCAAGATGCAGAAGTTTCTGAAAATGAAGATAAAACTTTAGAAGTTCAAGAAGCATCTGTTGAAAATAAAGATTCGCAAGAAGTTGTTATAAATGAAGAAGATGTGTCAAATGAAAAGAAGGCAAATTCTCCAGAGAAAGATGACGGGCTTCAAGCTGATAATAAAAATGGAGCTGATAAAAGTCAGCCAACATAAGGACTTGTATAAATATAATGGGAAAAATAAAAAATGCTGTTGAATCAGTAAAAAAATTTGTCGCAGAAAAAGGCAAATTTCCTTTTATTTTAGCCGCTATTTTGGTTTTTCTTTTTATAGGGGCAGTTGTCGCTTCCATAATTCAATGCGCATCTAAGCCTAAAAAGATCACGCCTTTTGAAACAACAGAGCCTTATATTTCCACAAAAGATCTTGTTCCGCCAAATTCAGAATTTGGTTCAATCGATTATTATTTTTCAAGAATTCCAAGTGACAAATGGTCAGAGAAAGAAGTTGACAGATGGTTTACAGAGCCTACTCAAAAAGAAATAGATGAACTTGGAAATGCAAACGATGCAATTATTTCAGAAATTACAGGAGCTGCTCCATGAAAAAGTTTTTGTTCCTTACAATTTTATCCGCCTCTGTTTTGTGCTTTTCAATAAGCTGCGCATCTTCTTCAAAATTAGAAAAAGAAACGCAAAAGGAAGAAGTGCCTGCTAAAGAGTCAACAGAAAATGATGACTCGAATGTTGTTGCTTCTAATGAATACAAACTTCCAGAAGAACCAAAAGTATTTGATGAAGTTGCTGCATCAAAAGAAGATGTTAAGCAACAAAATGAGCAAACTGAAAAAAAGGAAACAGAAGAAATCCCCTTAGAAAAAGTCACTGCTGATAAAGGCGAATTTCTAGAAGAGATTCCTAAAGAAGAAAAACCAAAAGATGATGAAACTGTAGATATAATTTCTGACACAGAAGACATACCTCTTCTTGCAGAAGACACAACTGAAAATGCTGTTGCTCCTGTAAAACCAGCTGAAGCTACATCTGATTCTGTAAAGCCAACTGCAACAACTTCAACTACAGAAAAAAAACAAAATGAAAGAACAAACACAGAAACTTCTAGTAAAAACAACACGCAAACTACATCTCCAAAAGCAATTACTATAACAGATGGTTCAACAACTGTTACAAATAAATTAAATTCTGAAGCTACGACTTCTAATGCTGACTCACCTAAAAAATCAACAGAAATATCTTCAGAACAAACAGAAGGCAATTCTTCTACAGACAACACAAAGAAGCGAGAAGAAAAAACACAAGATAAAGAGATTGTCCCTTCTCGTTCTGTTGAAATGTACAACAGCCAATATCTAGATGTTGTATATCCTGGAACAGGATGGGTTTATTTAGGAGAAACTGGCGAAAATAAGATAATGCGCTATTTTGGAAGAAAAATTGGAACTGGCGACACTTCATTTACACTGCGTTCAAGCAAGGCTGGAAGCACAACACTTCACTTTTATAAAAATGACATTCTTACAGGCGAATATATTGACGACTATCTAAATGTAAAAGTAAAAGATGAAAAATCAAAAACAGCAGACCACGCAACAGCTCCTTCTTATGAAGAGTATGTTCCTCCAAGACTTTCTTCTGAAAAGAAAAACGCTGCTTCAAATACATCAAATAATACAGAAAACTCAAATGGAGCAGATGTAAAATCAGAAGTTGAATCTTCATCAAATAAAGAAAAATCAGAGTCTTCTGCAAAATCAAACAGCACTTCTAAAACAACGCAAAATGTACAAACACTAGATGTTACTCCAGAAGATGAAAGCAATGTGCAGACTTTAATTCAAACTACAGAATCAACACCATCAGCTTCAGAAAAAGCTGCTGCTTCAAAAACAGCCGCTGCCACAAGCTCTACAAAAAAATCAAGCGATAATGCAAAAGAAAACAGCAGCAATTTGGAAGACACAACAACAATGTCTGAAAATGATATACTTTCTCTTGCGCAGAAATCATTTGACAATAAAAATTATTCAGACACTCTTTCATACTTGGACGATTTCTTTGACAAAGCTGTTTCAAGAGTTGACGAAGGGCTCTACTTGCAAGGGCAGACTTACGAATCTAACTCAGAAGTGAAGAATATAAAGAAGGCTCTAGAAACTTACCAAACGCTAATTGATAATTATCCGAACAGCATTGACTGGGACAAGGCTAACGAAAGAATAACTTATTTAAAAAGGTTTTATTTTAACATACGCTAAGGTATGAAATGTTTTATGTAACTAAAAAGTGTTGTGCTTTATTTATTAAGCATAACTTAATATAGTGGTAAAAGAGCTTTTGCTTTTATAAGCCACAAAAAAAATATGAAAGGAGTATTTTATGAAAAAGATTTTTAAAATTTCAATTGCAGCAGTTTTTATTTTATCAACTGCTATGTTTTCTTCTTGCACTGTTAAGCAGCAGGAGAATTTATCACGGACAGTTACTGTAACAGGCAGCGGACAGGTAGAAATTGAAAGCGACCAGGCTACAATTATTCTTTCTGTAATTACAAGAAACTACGATGTAACAAAAGCTGTTCAGGAAAATGCAGATAAAATGACAAAAGTTCAGGAATCACTTATTGCAAGCGGTTTGAATAAGCAGGACATTACTACAAACAACTATTCTATTTACCAAGAGTCTTCTTACTCTGGTGGAAGAAGCATTCCGGGGCAGTATAATGTTTCTAACAATGTGCAGATTATTGTACGCGACATTTCAAAAGCAGGCGCTGTAATTGACACAGCAGTAAAGGCCGGAGCAAACAGCCTTTCTTCATTAACATTCGACGCAACAAAGCAGGAAGATGCTGTAAAGCAGGCACGTATTCTTGCAATAAAACAGGCTGAAGAAACAGCTTCACTTCTTGCTTCAACAAGCGGAGCTACACTTGGAAAGATTGTCACAATTGAAGAGCAGTCTGGCAGCAGCTACCCACGCGCAAGCCTTATGAAGACTTCTGCTGTATTAAATGACGCGGCCCCTACTCCAATTTCTGCTGACAAGACAACAGTTTCTATAACTGTAAATTGCACTTATGAATTGCAGTAAACTTTAATTTACGATAGAATAATCTAATTTTTATTTAGAGGATTAAAGAAATGCTTGACTACAAATTTATTAAAGACAACCTTGAGGCTGTAAAAGAAAATATTAAAAACCGCAACATGGTTGCTGACGCTGATGTTGTTGTAAAACTTTACGATGAAAGAACATCTCTAACAACAAAGCTGCAGAACCTTCAGCAGAAAAGAAACCAGAATGCTGCTTCTATGAAACAGAAGCTAGACGATGAAACACGCCAGAAATATATTGCTGACGGAAAATCTATAAAAGACGACATTGCAGAGACAGAAAAAGAGCTTGCAGAAACAGAGACAGCTCTTGATGCTGCCGCTAGAAAAATTCCAAACATGGCAAACCCAGCAGCGCCTGTTGGAAAAGTTGACACAGAGAATCTTGAAGTAAAGAAAGTTGGAACTCCACGCACATTCGACTTTAAAGCAAAAGACCATGTGGAGCTTGGAGAAAGCCTTGATATAATTGACTTTGACCGTGGAACAAAAGTAAGCGGACCAAAATTCTACTACTTAAAAAATGAAGCGGTGTTCCTTGAGCAGGCTCTTATTATGTACGCGCTTAACATTTTACGCAAACACGGCTTCACTCCATTTATTACACCAGATGTTGCTAAACAGGAAATTCTTCAGGGCATTGGATTCAACCCACGTGGAAATGAGTCAAATGTTTACTGCGTTGAAGACGAGGGAACTTGTCTTGTTGCAACAGCAGAAATTACTTTGGGCGGCTACCATTCAGGAGAAATCTTGGACAAGTCAAAGCTTCCGCTTTTCTACTGCGGACTTTCACACTGCTTTAGACGCGAGGCAGGAGCTGCGGGACACTTTAGCAAGGGTCTTTACAGAGTCCACCAGTTTGACAAGATTGAAATGTTTGTATACTGCCTTCCTGAACAGAGCAATGAATTGCATGAAAAGCTGCGCCTTATTGAAGAGGAAATCTTCACTGGCTTAGGATTGCCATTCCGTGTTGTAGACACATGCACTGGCGACTTAGGAGCACCTGCTTACAGAAAGTGGGACTTGGAAGCATGGATGCCAGGACGCACTGACGAAAAGCACCCTAATGGAGACTATGGCGAAGTAACATCAACTTCTAACTGCACAGACTATCAGGCAAGAAGACTTAATGTAAAATACCGTGATGATGATGGAAAAAACAAATATGTCCACATGCTTAACGGAACAGCAATTGCTGTAGGAAGAGCTATGCTTGCTATTATTGAGAACTATCAGAATGCTGACGGCTCAATTACAATTCCTGCGGCACTTGTTCCAATATGCGGCTTTGACAAAATTGGACCAAAAGCAAAAGTTGATTCGCCTGACGCAAAATAAATAAAAGGAAAAACAATTATGGAAAAACAGACAAACTATGCGCGTTCAATATTTTTGCTTCTTCTGTTTGTCTGCATAATTGTTGCATGTGTTCTTCTTAAAGTTCTTTCTTCTGTATTCATTCCTATAACAATTTCTTGCCTTCTTTCATTTGTTTTTTATCCGCTGCTTAAGACTATGAATAAAAAACTTCATATTCCGTGGGTTTTAGGAATTATTATAATTTTAGCAATTGCTTTTGTTGCTTTTTTCGCTGTAGCTAACCTTTTAATTTCAAGCACAAAAACAATTATCAGCGTATACCCTAAATACGAATCAAGATTCACTTCTCTTTATGAGCTTTTCTGCAATACATTCAAGATTCCGTTTGACAAAGAATCTTCGTTGTTCACAAACTTGTGGAATTCTTTGAACGTAAGAAACGCTGTCCAGAACTTTGCAATTTCATTCAGCAACTACCTTCTTTCATTCAGCAAAAATCTAATTATGATTTTGCTTTTCATAGTTTTTCTTCTTATTGAAATAAAGTCTATGAAGCAGAAAGTTGAAATAGCATTTGAAGGGACATTTCATGGCAAGCTGCAGAATATTTTTTCAAACACTATAAACGATGTAACAAGGTATATTTCTATTAAATTTATTATTTCACTTTTAACAGGCATTGTTGTTTTCTTAGGATGCCTTGCTTTAAAACTTGACTTTCCAATTATTTGGGGATTTCTTTCTTTTATTCTAAACTTCATCCCTAATTTTGGCTCTATAATTTCTTCCGTAATGACAATTGTTTTTGCAATTCTTCAATTCTACCCTTCATGGTGGCAGGTTGTTGCCACAGCTTTGCTAATGCTTAGTTCTAATATGATTTTAGGAAGCTTCATAGAGCCGCGCTGGGAAGGAACAGACTTGGGGCTTTCTCCATTTATTATACTAGTAAGCCTTTCTTTGTGGGGCTGGATGTGGGGATTTTTGGGAATGATTTTGGCAGTTCCAATTATGGTTATTGTAAAAATTATATGCGAAAATATTTCATATTTAGCACCAGTCGCAGTTCTTCTTGGAAACGGTTCGAAAAGTTCTTTTCGTAAAGAAAAAGACAACGAGACATCAGATCCGGCCAATGAAAATAAAGCGGAAGATGATTCTGTAAATAAGTAAAAAAACTAGTCCAACTTCTTGCCGTAAAACCTTTCATACAAAAATCTTGTGTCTTCTTCTTTTATGTCTGTATATTTGCAAACAAAGCATCTTGCATTGTTATCGCCATTTGCGGAGTATTCATTTTCGACAGAGCAAGAAATATTGACCCTTCTTTTAAAATTATGATTTGCTTCAAGCGTAAAATTTAGATTAAGTTTATAGTCAGCCTCCAGCTGCAAAAGCTCTTTTTCTTCCCTGCTTCCAAGCACTATTTTTTTATCATCAACATAAAGAATATCAAGCGGTTTATACAGGCCAACAACTGCAACTGGTGAGTCATCAATTATAGAATCATCTGTCAAGTATTTGCACACTGGAAAAAGATGGACACCGTTTCCAATTGAAGCGCCCTGCCCTTTTTTAGACTCATCAACAAATTTCTCTAAATAAAATTTTGCGTCTTTTTGCTTAGAAAGATCTATGTCTCCCCATTTTGGAGTTACAAAAAGTTTATACATTTCAGAGGGTACACAATTTAATTTAATAACAGATTTATCTTCAGAGACAAAAGAAAGTTCTGCTTCAAGCGAATACTCATTTTTTTTAGCAACATCTACAATTCGCTTTATGCTTGAAGGAACAACAAGTGCCAGCCCTGCGGAACATTCCTTCATTGTTGTAATAAAATACAAGCCGACTCTGTTAAAGTAAAATTGAACACGTACATTTTTGCCAAGAAATTTATCAACAGTTCGCTTGTCATTTTTTAAAAGAATTATGCCTTGGTCTAGAACTGTCATTTGCTGCGCTTTTATTGCAACAGGGAAAACTTCACTTAACGGCACCCTGTCTTTTTCTAAAGTGACATTTACTTTTTCATCTTTAACTTCAGTTTCAACAGGCTTTGGCTTGTCTTCAAGAGTAACAGTTACAGGAACATTATCGTCCCTTAGATATTGAAGAACAAGCTCTCTTTCAATTCCTGTCAATTCTTTTTCTTCTGCCATAACAAGCTCCGCCTTTTACGTATTGAATTAAGCTCATCTCTAAAATTTTTTTTAGAGGTTACCCTTATAAGAAATCTGATTTATTTTCCAAGTGCTTTCTTCTTTTATCAAATAAAGATTAACGTCCAATGAATTATCATAAGCTGAACCTTTTATTTTTTCAACAGGCTCTGTTTTTTGCTCATTGTCCGCAGCAGGCGCAGTTTTAAGTATTTCTTTGTTGTAGTAAAAACGCGCAGGACACTCAATTGTTTCATCATCACTAATAAAAGGCTTTCCTAAAACATAGCTTGAAAACAAAGGCTTTTCTTCACTTTTAAAATCATATAAAAAAAGCACAAGCGTATAAAGCTGATCTTTTGCAATAAAAGAATCTGCGTCTTTATTATTAGTTATTGAGTTGCAAAAGCCATCAAGTGTTGATAAAGCCCCTGAATCTAACGCTGATGTGTCTAAAATGGCGAAGTCTGTTATTTCAGGATAAACAGGGCTGTATGAAGATTCATTTCCTGACATGAAAATATTTTGAGGAGAAGCTGACAATGACGATTCAATGCCATCTGCGGCAGGAATTTTTGCCGTTAGCTTTTCACCTTCAATTTCCGTAGTCCACTCTGTTTTTTTTGAATATGATTCCGCTGTTGAACGAAGATTCAATTCTGTTGATTCAGTATCTGCCGTATTGGGATTTTTGCATGACATAAAATTTACAATAATTGATATTGAAATAACTTTGAGAAATAAACTTGATAACTTCTTACAATCCTTAGAATTCATTGCTTAAAATATACCATAATTTATTTTTTATGTAAAACGCTTTCATGTTAATAGTTATTGGTAATTTACAAACAAGTTCTTATTTTAATCAAGAATGCCTTCCGCAGTGTCTTCGTCTCGAAAAAGGCTTGCTTGAAACTTCGTTGCAGTGTTACCACGCTTCGCTTGTGCAAAATTTTTTCGTGCCAAAGACCCTGCTCCGGCAATCTATGGTTTATATAATTCTTCTTATTAAATTAACAAAAACTATAACAATGCGTTCCCTTGTAAAAAAGAGTGTAAATAGATAAAATACATCATATTATTTATTTTAAATTGAGGATTGTTATGGCATTAACATTAGCGGAAAAAATTATTCAAAAGCATGTTGTTTCTTCTGAAAAACCTTTTGCAAAAGGCGAGCAAATTGAACGGGGAACAGACATCGCTATTAAAATAGACCAGACTCTTACACAGGACGCGACAGGCACAATGGCCTACTTGCAGTTTGAAACAATAGGCATACCACGAGTAAAAACAGAAGTAAGCGTAAGCTATGTTGACCATAACACTTTGCAGACAGACTTTAAGAATCAGGACGACCACAGGTACTTGCAGTCAATTGCCGCAAAATACGGGCTTTATTTTTCACGTCCAGGAAACGGCATTTGCCACCAGGTACACTTGGAGCATTTTGGAAAGCCAGGAAAAACTCTTCTTGGTTCAGACAGCCATACTCCAACAGGCGGCGGAATTGGCATGATTGCAATTGGAGCAGGCGGCCTTGATGTTGCAGTTGCAATGGGCGGAGGAGCATTCCATCTTGCAATGCCAAAAGTTTTTGGTGTAAAGCTAACTGGAAAATTGCAGAAAGGAATAGGCGCAAAAGATATAATTCTTGAAGTGCTAAGACGTGAAACCGTAAAAGGCGGAGTTGGCGCTGTTTACGAATACTTTGGCGAAGGCGTGGAAAGCCTTACTGTTCCACAAAGGGCTACAGTTACAAACATGGGGGCGGAGCTTGGTGCAACTTGCTCAATCTTCCCTTCTGATGCCACAACAAAAAAATTCTTAGAAAGCATGGGGCGCGCTTCTGACTGGACAGAAGAAAAGGCTGACGCAGGCGCTGTTTACGACAAAGTAATTGAAATTGACCTTTCATCTCTTGGCGCTATGGCGGCATGTCCTAATTCCCCAGACGCTGTAAAATCAATTTCTGAACTAAAAGGCATAAAGGTTACACAAGTTGCCATTGGAAGCTGCACAAACAGCTCTCTTGACGACCTGGAGGCAGTTGCGGCAATTGTAAAAGGAAAGCACATAGCTCCAGGCGTTGAAGCAGGAATTGCCCCTGGAAGCAGAACAACACTTCTAATGGCAGACAAAGCCGGAATTTTGGGAGACTTAATCAGAGCAGGATTCCGTATTCTAGAAAGCGCTTGCGGCCCTTGCATTGGCATGGGATTTGCGCCTAACTCACAGGGTGTTTCCTTAAGAACTTTCAACCGCAACTTCAAAGGCCGCTCTGGAACTGCGGACGCGGGAATCTACCTTGTAAGCCCTGAAACCGCAGCTGCAAGCGCTATCACTGGAACAATAACAGACGCTTCTGCGCTTGACTACACAGACCCAGCTTACACTTCTGCCGGACGCGTTTCTCTTCTAGACGGCAAAGACAAAAGGCTTTCACTTGATGAAATAAAAAATGACGCTTCTGACACAGGCATGTTGATTCCTCCACTAGATGAAAAAGAAGCTTCACAAGTTGAAATATTGCGCGGACCTAACATTAAGCCATGCCCTCCTTGCGCAAAACCTGCCGACAGTTTAAAGCTGCCAGTTTTGCTAAAAGCCGGAAACAATGTTTCTACAGACGACATAATGCCAGCCGGAACAAAAGTACTTCCTTTTAGAAGCAACATTCCAGAAATAAGCAAATTCGCTTATGAAAGACTTGACGCAGACTTCTACAAAAAAGCGGAAGCAATTAAATTCAGCGGGTGCTTTGTTGTAGGAGGCGAAAACTTTGGACAAGGCTCCAGCCGTGAGCACGCAGCGCTTGGACCAATGTACTTAGGCGTAAGGGCTGTAATTGTAAAAAGCTTTGCAAGAATACACAAGGCGAACCTTATAAACTACGGCATACTTCCAATTGTTCTTAAAAACGCAGACGACTATGACAAAATTGAAAACGGCGACACTTTGGAAATAACAAACATCTTTGACAGCCTTAAAAATGAAAAGCCATTCAACATTACTTGTCACGGCAAAAACGGAGAAGTAAAAATTGAAGGCGTAAACGACTTGGCGGAACGAAGCAGAAAGATTTTGCTTGAAGGCGGACTTGCCTCTTACACAAGGAACGGCGGACAATAATAATATTTGCTAAATAAAAGCATACGTTATATAATTAAAGCAATGTTTTAAAAGGAAAAGGAGTTTTAAAATGAGTCAAGTGCACAACTTAATGGAAGAGCTAGTTTTTGCAAGGGTAAATGAGCTCTATGATCAAGTCAAAGAAATGAACACTACATGGCTTACTTGCGACTGCGAAAACTGTAGAATTGACACTGTTAATTATGTTCTAAACAGAATTCAACCTAAATATGTTGTAAGCGGCCGTGGTGTTACTCATAATTTAAATCTTATAAACGACACTCAGTTAAAAGCTGATATTGACTCGCTGGCAATTGAGGGAATGAGGCTTGTAAGTTCAGCAAAACGGCCTTATCACAACGCAGCAAATATTAAAAAAATTTCTTTACCAAAAGGACCTGTGTTTAATTTTCCAACATTTGGTGGAAGCATATTTGACGGCTCAACCTTTGAACCTTTAAAAGACGCAAAAATTCTTTTAAAACTAGACAACAACATTGCAGAAATGATGGATATAACTTGGGCCAATCCTGCGCAAACTTTCTCTGCCACAAAAGGAAACTACACTTTTTGGGTAAGGCAAATATCTTGCGAAAAAGAAAAAGAAAGCAGAATCTTTAATTTTTCATTAGAAATTAAAGCACAAGGATATTCACCTGTAACTTATTCTTTTGAAGTTCCTTTAGTAAGTGAAAATATAAATAGAAATGAAGTTAATTCCACATACAGCTTGAAAATTCAGGACTTGTTCCTTTTCAGAAAAGCTGTTGAAAACCCAATGGAATAAGGGCATCTCTAAAAGCCAATGTTTTTAGAGGCTCAATAATATACAAAATATATTGGAGTAAAAAAAATGGCAGAAAAATCATTACCACGTGGAAGGTCTGCAGAAAACGAAAAGCAAAAATTTTTAGGACGAACATACGGCTGGATGGCGCTGGCCTTATTTATAAGCGGTGTGAGCGCTTACCTAGGAGCTTCATACACTCCCCTTATGAATTTTATTTGGAGAAACCATGCAGTAGGATTTATTGTGCTTTCTATCACAGAACTTGTTCTTGTAATAGTTTTTTCAGCGACAATGAAAAAGATGCCAGTTGGAACAGCGGTTGTTTGCTTCATAGCATACTCTATAATTAACGGGCTGACACTTTCTTCAATATTTTGGGCATACAGCATTTCTTCAATTTCATACTGCTTTATTTCTTGCTCAGCAATGTTTTTAGTAATGTGCATTTACGGAATGAAGACAAAAACAAACCTTGCGCCTTTTGCAAAATACTTAATTATGGGGCTGCTTGGTTTAATAATAGTTTCCGCGGCCAATGTTTTAGTAAGCCTTATTACAAAAACACAATCAACTGCAATAGACTGGATTATTTCTTTAGTTTCTGTTGTGCTTTTCACAGGTCTTACTGCTTATGATTCACAGAAAATTTTAAAAGCTGCATTTTACGCAGACAATTCTGATTCTTTTAAAAAACTCGCAATTTATGGAGCGCTTGAGCTTTACTTGGATTTTATCAATTTATTTCTTTCACTTTTAAGATTCTTTGGCAAAAAGGAATAATTTTTAAAATGATTAATGCGTATATTGGCACATTTTTTTATTATGAACTGAATATTGTATGTATGCTTATTTTATTTTGGATTTTTATTTCAATAATTAAATCGAATGATAAGCAGACTACATATTATACTCTTTTAAAATTAGTGATTTATACATTTTTTATTTTTATATTTGATATGCTTGGAATGATTTTCAAAGAGCGCACGGGTAAACTGTCATTTTACATTCCTCTTATTTCAAACACAATTTTCTTTATTTTATCAGGAATTATAGGAATGTACTGGTTCCTTTTTATTCACTACTATTGTTCAACCGATGTTTCCACTGAATTTAATAATAATTTTTCAAATACAAAAATTAGTTTTTATTGCTTAATTCCAGTAATATTGCTTACAATATGCTGCCTTGTTTCTATAAAAACAAAATGGATTTTCTATATAGATCCGTCTGACAATTCCTACCATAGAGGCTCTTTGTTTATAATTCAGCAGGTGATTGTTTATTCATTTTTTACAATGTCAATAATAAAGGCGCTACATTTTCTAATAACTAACAAGAATTCTTCAAAAAGATACACGTTCATGGCTCTGCTCTTTTTTGTATTCTTGCCTATTATTTCTGGCATAATTTCTTTATTTATTGTTGGAGTGAACGTAATATGGGTTTCATTGACTCTTGCACTTCTTTTCATTTACACAAACATGAAGTTTTCACAAATTTCAATAGACGAGCTTACAAAATTAAATAATAGAAAACAGTTTAATGATTTTATTGTAAAGATTTTATCTCAAAAGACGCACTCTTTAGATATTTATCTATATATGAGGGATGTAAATTCCTTTAAGAAAATAAACGATTCTTTTGGGCATCTTGAAGGGGACAACGCCTTAATAAATGCAGCTAACATTTTACGTGCTTCCTGCCATAATGAAAATGTTTTTTTAGCAAGATACGGCGGTGATGAGTTTGTAGCAGTATATCAATGTGAAAATAAAAAACAAGCTGAATCTCTAAAGCTTAAAATACAAACAGCTTTTTCTGATTATAATAAATCAAGTCATAAGACATACAATATTTCCATTAGTATAGGATATGCAAAATACACTTCAACAAATGGACAATTTATTTCATGCTTTATTAAGGATGCGGACAATTCCCTTTACCAAGAAAAACATAAGTTTTATTCTGGTAATAAGTAAGTTCATCTCTAAAAACTGAAGTTATAGAGGCTTCAATAACTACAGAGTGTTTATTCCAATATAAGCTGACTGTTTTTTGTAAGATGAAGGTGTTCTTCCAGTAGTGTTTTTGAACTCTTCATAGAACTGTCTTTTTGAACCAAAGCCACACTGCTCCGCAATAGCTTCTATGCTGTCATTTTTTTCTCTAAGCCTTGTGCAAGCGAGCGCAATACGTTTTTTTCTAATATATTGGCCTACAGAGACTTTCATTATTTGCTTAAAACACCGACCAAGGTAGTCTTGATTTACTTTTAGAATATTTGCAAAATATTTTACAGAAGCGTTTTTATTTGAAAGTTCAGACTCTATTAGGACAAGAACTTTTCTTACCAAAGCTGAAGTAGCATCATCTTCTAGTGAGATATTATTTTGAAGAGACTTTATATATTCATTTGAAAGTTCAAGAAGTAACTTCTGAATTAAAACATTGTACATTAAAAATGATAAAGTCGGTTTTACGTATTCATGCAATATTTCGGTACACAGGTCATTTATTTTATCTTTTTCTTCTATATCTAAAATTTGAGGAAGTATTATATTGTTTTCTAATTCATTTGTTTTATTTCTATTTTCAATAAATTCTTTAGCTTCTTCTTCTGAAATTTCTTTTGGCAAGTAATATATTTGCTCGTCTTCCAAGTCCTGACGTTGAAAAAAGTGGAACCAGTAATAAGAAACAGGCTTTGTTATATCTTCATGTCCTACATGCAAATGACATGTCGGCAAAAGAACCATTCTATTTTTTTTTACTTCTAAAGTTTCACAGTCAACATCAATAAGAGTTGTGTTTTTTCTGCCTATAATTAAGACGCTTTCACTTTCAAGTTTGCGCTTCATATGCCTCCAACCGGGGTTTAGCATGGCGCAGCCGCAAACTGTTGATTTTGTCTGGTCAACATTTCGCAATAAAAAATACTTCATTGGTTAACTCCTGTAAATAATATCGGAATACTGCACTACTTGTATATTTTATGAATCTTTCATTTTTAGTTCAAGGTGCTAAACTTTATTTATGAAAAGATTTATTTTATTATCATCATTATTTTTATTTGGAGCAGTTACTATGTTTGCACAAAAGACACAACTTACAGAAAACACAATGTTCTCTAATTCTCAAAAGACAGGTCTTGATTATGTTCTAAGCTTGGATCAAGACAGGCTGCTTTCTCCATGCTACACAGCTTTAGGGAAAACGCCTAAAGCTCCAACTTATGGTGGATGGGAAAGCATGCAGATTCAAGGGCACAGCTTGGGCCACTACATTTCTGCCCTTTCTGGCTTCTACTTTCAAACAGGCAGCATAGAGGCTAAGAAAAAACTTGACTACACAGTAGAATGCTTGAAGTCAATTCAAAGAAGCGACGGCTATATAGGCGGCATACCTTCAACGCCTTTTGACACAGCCTTCACCGGCAACTTCAATGTTGAGCTTTTTAATTTAGCAGGCTACTGGGTGCCTTGGTATTCTGTGCATAAGATTTACGCAGGACTTATAGACGCATACATTTACGGCGGAAACAAAGACGCTCTTGAAATTGTTAAGAGAATGGCTGACTGGGCAATAAACGGCTCAAAAAATATGACAGAAGCTCAATTTCAAAAGATGCTTATTTGCGAACACGGAGGAATGTGCAAAGTTTACGCTGACTTGTATGGAATAACAAAAGATGAAAAATACTTAACAATGGCAGAAAGGTTTATAGACAAATCAGTTATAGTCCCTGCAATGAAGCAAAATGACATTTTAAAAGGGCTTCATGCAAACGCCCAGATGCCAAAATTTATTGGCATTGCCAGATTGTATGAGCTTACAGGAAAGTCGGAATACCGCACTGCTGCTGAATTCTATTTTAACAATGTTTATAAAACAAGAAGCTATTCTATAGGCGGTGTTTCTGTAGGTGAGCATTTTACGTCTCAATACGATGAAAAGCTTACACGCGACACTTGCGAAACTTGCGACGCTTACAATATGCTTGAACTTGCGGAGCACATCTTTTCATGGAACAAAGATTCCTCTGTTGCGGACTACTATGAAACTGCTTTGTACAATGACATTTTTGCGTCTCAAGACCCGGACACTGGTTGCAAAGCGTATTTTATTGGAATGATTCCCGGCTACTTTAAAATTTATGGATCTAAGGAAAACGCGTTCTGGTGCTGCACTGGCACAGGCATGGAAAATCCAGAAAGGTACAACCGCTTTATTGCAAAAGACTTTGGAGACACAATCTACATAAACTTATTTATTTCTTCCACAATAACAACAGATGACGGCTGGAAAATTAAAATAGAAACAGAATTTCCTTACAAACAAAATGCAAAAGTCACTGTCCTTGAGTCTGGTAAAAACCCACGCTCCTTAAAAATAAGAATACCTTCATGGCTGGAATCAAGTAAAAAAGAAAATGACGGTTACTGGACAGCTTCTAAAAATATTTCTAAAAGCGACTCCTTCAGTTTTGATTTGCCAATGAAGCTCAACATAAGGCGCACTCGCGACAGAACTGGAAACTTTAGCATATTGTACGGTCCTATTGTTCTAGCCGCTGACCTTGGAAATAAAAACATGCCGCAGGACATTGTTGACAATCAGTCTATTTACTTAACAGCGCCAGTAAAAAAAATCTCTGCAATCACCGCTGACTTAAACAAGCCAGAAAGCTGGATTACAGAAACAGACACTTCAAAACTAACTTTCATTACTTCTGTCCAAAGCGCCTTGCAAAATATTTCGTACACATTAAAGCCTTTTTTTGACATAGCGCACACGCGTTATGCAGTATATTTTAATTCAGAAGACAATAAGGAAAATGAAAGGGACGCTAAATATGAAAAGACAACATTTGATTTAGTTGAGCCAGGACGGCAGCAAAGCGAAGTTGACCATCATGGAAAAAACAAAGGAACAGAAATGGGCTATGTTGAAAGTGTAGACAGAAACTGCCGCTCAATTTCTGAAAAGGACGGAGTTTTTTTATACAGATTAAAATTTGACAACACAAAGAAGAACAGCATTGTAGCGACATTCTGGGGAAAAGACAGCGGCTCTATAAAAGTGCTTCTTGACGACAAGGAGATTGAAACAATCACTTTGAAATCCGACAAGGGTGACTCTTTAGTTGACATTGTTATTCCTGTTTCTGAAGATTTGGTCAAGGAAAAAGGCAAGACAAACAGAACTGCAAGAATGATTGTCTCTTTTAAGTGCGAAGATGAAAAATCATTAAAGCTGCTTGAGCTTAGGATTATAAACGAGCAGTAAATTAAATTTCTTATAGCAAACTTTATAGCAAAAAAAAGAGGATATTCTTTAAGGAATGCCCTCTTTTTTTATTGAACATTTAAATATTCTTTAATATTTTGAGTTAAAAAAAACTAAATTTTATAGGTAATACCTCTTATTTAAAAAAAATTTTATGGATGTATGATTATAAAGTCAGGAAAAGTAAAATATTCACTGTTTGAGAGTTAATACATTTTTTGTTCACTTCAAAATCAACACGAAAAATATTATTCCTGATAAATTTTTAGGAGGATTCTATGAAAAAAGGAGTTCTTTATTTAGCCATTACATCATTGCTTTTATTAAGCACAATTGGCTGTAAAGGAAAAGAAGAAAAAGCTAGTGGTAATTCGTCAGTTGGTTTTGACAATTCAAAGCCTTTGACAATCTCAGTTTTTACAATTCAGCAAAAACAGCAGCCGCCAGCGGACAACAAAATCTACAAATGGATTAAGGAAAAATACAATGTAGATTTTACATGGGACATTCTAGTTGGCGACAAAGACCAAAAGATTGGCGTTTTAATTGCGTCGGGCGACTATCCAGATTTGGTTGAAGTTGACAGCACAAAGTTTCAGGATGCAGGCGCACTTATTCCGCTTGAAGAACTTATTGAAAAATATGGTCCTAATATTAAAAAACATTACGCTTCTTGCTGGAAGAAAATCACAGAGGACGATGGTCATATTTACTGTCTTCCAAACTGGGGTGTTATTGACGGAAGGGACCAGAGCACATACTACGGCGATTCAGCTCTTTGGATTCAGAAAGATGTTCTTAAGGAATTTGGATATCCAAAAGTAACTACTATTGACGAATACTTTGACATAATTGAAAAATACATGAAAAAATATCCTACAACAGACGGAATGCCAACTATTCCATTTACAATTCTTACTTACGACTGGCATGACTTCTGTCTTATCAACCCGCCGAACTTCTGCGCAGGCTACCCTAACGACGGCAACGGAACTGTAGACATGGTTAACGGAAAACTTACTTACCGGGATTTCTTGAATCAGGACATTTCTAAAAAATGGTTCAAAAAACTTTGCGAAATGAACGCCAAAGGGCTTATTGACAAGTCATGCTTTGTTGACAACTACGACCAGTACATTGCAAAACTTTCTTCTGGACGTGTTCTTGGTATGCATGATCAAAGATGGCAGTTCAACGACGCAATGAACGCTCTTGATGTTTCAGGAAAGTACAACAAGACAATGGCTCCACTTCCAATTGTATTTGACAATTCAATCACACCTCGTTACCGCAACAAACCTCTACCAAATATTCGCCGTGGCTTTGGAATTACAACAAAATGCAAGGATCCTATAAAAGTAATTCAATTCATTAACGCACAGCTTGATGAAGAGACACAAAGAGTGTTCCACTGGGGCATTGAAGGTGAAGATTGGCAGTACAATGAAAACCACGAGCCTTATAGAACAGAAAAACAAAGAATGGATCAGAAGGATGCAACTTGGATTCTTCGGAACAAGGCAGATCTATGGTATTCAACAGCTCCAAAAATGGAAGGCTCATTTAGCGACGGCTATGCTTGCGACATGAACTATATTCCTTCAGAGTATTTGGCTTCACAAAAACCAGAAGATGTTGAGCTTTGGAAAGCATACGGTGTTTCCAGCGACGCAGAGCTTATGGACAAGAATCCGCCAGACAACAGTACATGGTTCCCTATGTGGCAGGAAACTCCACCAGATGGTTCAGAAGCACAGCTTGCGCTTAACAAATGCCAACAGGCCTATAGAAAATATCTTCCAAAAATCATTATGGGAAAACCTGCTGATTTTGAAGCTAACTGGTCTGAATATATGAAAGCGCTTGACGATGCTAACATCAACAAGTACAACGAATTTATGCAGAGCAAACTTGACGCGCGCCTTGTAAAATATGGCACAAAATAAAATTATAATTTAAATATTTTACGGTTGTCAGAGATGACTGCCGTTTTATGGCACCTCTAAAAACTTAAGCTTTTAGAGGTGCCGTTTATTTAATCAATTTTTTCAGAGGACAAAATGAAAAATAATCAGCTTAAAAAAGATTCTGAAATTTCCCCTGTCTATATCAATAAGAAAAAAACTTTTTGGCAGCTTCTTTTTACACAAAGGCAACTGGTTCTTATGTCTTTACCTCTTGTTATCTATGTGTTTATTTTTAAGTACGTTCCGTTGTGGGGATGGACAATGGCGTTCCAGGACTACAAGCCAGCGAAGTCTTTTTTTGAGCAGCATTGGGTTGGTCTTAAGTGGTTCGCGTTTCTTTTTAAAGACAAGGAGTTTTTGCTTACTCTTCGCAACACTGTCTGCATGAGCATAATAAGCACAGTACTTGGATATATAACAGCAATTTTAATTGCAGTTTTGCTTAACGAAGTGAAACACATTGCTATAAAAAGATTTATTCAAACTGTTTCATATTTGCCGCACTTTCTTTCATGGGTAATTGTAACAGGGCTTGTTTCTACAATGTTTTCTGTTGAAGACGGAACAATCAACAATATCTTAATGTCTCTTGGTTTGCTAAAGGAGCCTATACTTTGGCTTTCAGAGCCTAATTACTTCTGGTCAATAATTGGATGGACTTATGTTTGGAAGGAAGTTGGGTGGAACACAATAGTCTATCTTGGAGCTATTACTGCAATAGACCCTTCTTTGTATGAAGCCGCAGAAATTGATGGCGCTGGAAGAATGGGAAAAATATTTCATGTAACACTTCCGGGCATTAGGTCAACAATAATTATTATGATGATAATGAGCGCAGGACATATTCTTGACGCGAACTTTGAAATGCCTTTCTTCCTGCAGAACGGAATGATACAGGACGTTGCGCAGACAATAGACTTGTACGTACTTAGATATGGCTTTTCTAGTTTTAACTATGCGCTTGCTACAGCAGCAGGTATTTTTAAAAATGTTGTAAACATTGCGCTTCTTTTACTGGCGAACCAAATTGCTAAAAAGAGCGGAGAGGAGCGTCTTATATGACAAAAACATTTTCAATAAATAAATCAACAAAAGAAGAATATGAAAAGGCAAAAAGAAAAACATTTGCAGAGAATGTAATTTTTAACGTTTTGAATTTTATTATTCTTTCATTTCTTGTTGTAATAACACTTTATCCATTCTGGAACACCATTGCAATTTCTTTTAACGAAGGTCTTGATTCATTAAGAGGCGGAATTAAATTCTTTCCACGTGTTTTCACTTGGCAAAACTACAAGGCTGTTTTTGCAACAGGAGCTATTTTTAACGCGTTCAAAGTTTCTGTTGTGCGCACTGTTCTTCAAACTGCGCTTAGTGTTTTTTTAACATGCATGCTTGCTTACGCTTTGAGCAGAAAAGACTTTGTTCTTAGAAAGCCGCTTACTGCAGTTCTTGTTGTTTCAATGTATGTTAGCGCAGGCCTAATTCCTGGCTACTTTTTAACGCGTCAGCTTGGGCTTTTAAATAAATTCGCAGTCTATATTGTGCCAAACTTAATTGATGTCTTTAACTTTATTCTTGTAAGAACTTATATAAATGGATTGCCAGACAGCTTTGTTGAGTCAGCGCGTATTGACGGTGCTGGTGAATTTAGAATTTTTCTACAGATAATAATGCCGCTTATTGTTCCTACAATCGCTATGATTGCTTTGTTTGTTGCAGTTGGAGCTTGGAACAGCTGGTTTGACACTTACCTTTACGCTTCTGGAAAAGTGAACTTGCATTCTTTGCAATATGTTCTTATGGAATTTTTGCAGTCCAGCCAGAACCAAAGCAACAGCGCCGCAGATGTTGGAGCATTGGCAATGGCGGGCGCAGGTTCAGCAAGCGCAATGGTTACCCCTGTAAGCATAAGGACCGCAATTACAGTTGTGGCAACAGTTCCTATTCTTTTAGTTTACCCTTTCATGCAGAAATATTTTATTGTTGGTATTTCAATTGGAGGAGTAAAAGAATAACCACACAGATCTCTAGAGATTGCTGTTTTTAGAGATTCTCAAATTATTTACTTCCTGTAGCTTCCCGTATCTTTTATTAAGATGCGGGATTTTTTTTATTTCAAAAACGGCCAGCCTTCTTTCCATTGTATTTCTTCTATCTGCAACTTTGACTTTCCTTCATCTTCCCTGTCGTAAGCATGGTACACTATAAAAGTTTTTCCATTGTCATCTGTGAATACAGAATTGTGCCCAGGGCCTGCCCATCTTTTATAGCTAAAGCCGTCGCGTAAAGTTGTTCCACCGCCGTTTTTCATATCAACTCCAAACTGGTCAAAATAAGGCCCGCTTATTTTTTCAGAGCGGCCAACTACAATGTGGTAAGAGCTTGCCGTTCCCCTGCAGCAAAAGTCATGTGACGCAAAAAGATAAAAGAAATTTTCATGATAAAATATAAAGCCGCCTTCAATTGGTTTAGGCTGAGTTTGCCTAGAGGCTATATTTAAAATAGCTGAATCTTCTTTTATAAATCCATTTTCATTTAATGGCACAAGCTGCAGACCGCTCCAAAAAGAACCGAATAAAAGGAAGTCATCTCCTTGCTCGTTTGCGCAAACCGCCGCGTCAATTGCGTTGTAATTTCTTGTTGGAGTTGAATCTATAACAATGCCTAAATCTTGCCACTTGTATTCCTTTGACGAATGGTCCAAGGTTTTATTTTGCGCAAGTCCAATTGCAGACCTGTTGTTGCCGAATGTAGAAACAGAATAATAAATTCTCCACATGCCGTTTCTTTTAACCACTTCAGGAGCCCAGAAATCAAGCTTTCTACATTTTGGAACTTTGTCCTTTATCCATTTTGGGCTTATTGAAAAAACACTTCTTCCTGTAAAAGACCATGAATGCAAGTCTTTTGAAGTGCATATAGGAATGCCAAAGCCTGTGCAGAATTTATAGTAAGTGTCTTTTTCCTTAACAATTGTTGGGTCATGCGCAAATGTGAATCCGCTTAATTCTAATAACATTTTAACTACCTTTTATAAAACGATAATCACTATAAAAAAAATGGACTGCACTTGCTTAGAATGCAATCCATAAAAATTAGTAGATATTTTTTTTATTTCAAACCTGTCATTGCAACAGAAGCAATAATCTGCTTTTGGAAAATCATGAAGATAATCAATACAGGCAGCATAGCTAACACTGAAGCTGTAAGAAGCAACGGGTAGTCAGTTTGAATTGCGTACATTGCGTTCAACTGGCTGATCATAACTTGAATTGTAAGCTTGTTAGGATCGTTCAAATAAATACTTGGTGCAAAGTAGTCGTTCCAAGCGCCCATGAACCAAAGAATTGCCTGTGCCGCAATAGCAGGCTTTGCGTTAGGAAGAATAATTGACCAGTAAATCTTAAAGTAGCCGGCACCGTCTATACGCGCAGATTCAATCATAGAGGTAGGAAGGCCTGACATGTATTGCTTTAAGAAAAATATCATTGAAACATTGCCCAGCATTCCTGGAATAATCAAAGGCGCCCATGTGTTAAGCCAGCCGATTCTTGCATAGATAATGAACTGTGGAATCATGATGATAGAAAAAGGAATCATCATTGTGGCAAGTTCCGCCAAGAAGAACTTCTGTTTTCCAGGAAAGCGCAACTTGGCGTAGGCAAAAGCCGCAAGAGAAGAAACAAATGTTCCAACAATAATTGTGCTGAACGAAATGATTATAGAGTTTAAAATACCTCGCTGTAGTTTTGGATCCATTTCCCAAACACGTTTTGTGTAGTTTCCCCACTGAGGATTGCTTGGCATTTTTAAAGAAAGCTGTGTTGTTAAAAACTGCCCAGGAGTTTTAAGAGAAGAGAAGAACATCCATATAAGAGGAATGACCATTATCAAAGCGCCTAAAGTTAGAAAAAGATATATAAAAAAGTTACCTAAAGTCTTGTTTCTTTTTTGGGAGCCATATCTTGCTAATTCATTTGCATTACTCATTTTATACTCCTTACTCAAGATAGTTGTCGCTAGAAGGACTTATTTTGAACTGAATTGCAGTTACAACAAAGATAATAATTGCAAGAACCCATGCCGCAGCGCAAGCGTAACCCTTTGCGTCAGCAGAGCCAAAAGCCTTTTGCCAAATGTAGAACACTATTGTTGCAGAACTGTAGTCCGGTCCGCCTGAAGGTGTCATTATCTGAGGCTCTACAATCATCTGCGCTCCACCAATAATTCCAGTGATTATAATGAAGAAAGAAATTGGCTGCATTAAAGGCCATGTTATTTTTCTAAAAATTGTCCAGCCATTTGCGCCGTCAATAACAGCCGCTTCGTAGTATGACTGTGGAAGATTCTGCAGTCCGCCCAAGTAGAGCAGCGCTGTGTTGCCAACTCCACGCCACACGCACATAATCATAATGGCAGGTTTTACAGTGTAAGCATTGTCAAGCCAGTTTGGACCTTTTACTCCAAAAGCCCATTCTATGAACTGATTTAAAAGACCGTAGTCTCCGTTGTAGAGCCATTTCCACAAAAGCGAAACTGCAACTATTGAAGAGACTACAGGAATATAATAAATAACGCGATAAACTTTAACGCCAGGTAATTTCTTGTTAAATGAAAGGGCAAGACCAAAAGCCCAAACCATGCCGATTGGAATACCAATCATATAAATCAAAGTGTTCCACAAAGAGCGCCAAAAATCTCCGTCGGAAAACAGCTCTTTGTAATTGTCAAATCCAATGTAAAAAAACTCGCGGTCAATTTCATCCATCTTGAACAGACCGGTTAAATCTGTCATTGAGTCCCAGCTTGTGAAACTTGCAAATATTGAAAAAAGAAACGGACCTGCAGTGAAAAGTAAAAATCCAATTATTGGAGGAAGAATAAAAAGCAAGCCAGCTTTTGCTTCATCGTCCAATTTTCTCTTTTTATTTATAATTTTATTTTTCATAAAAAGCTCCTGTCAAACGAAGGGGCCGTTTTAAAGCAGCCCCTTATTTTATTTGTTACAACTAATTTTATCTTGCTGAGTTCTTACGTGCTTTAAGAAGAGCTTTATCCAAATCACGCTGCATCTTAGGCTGAACTTTTTCGCAATAATCTTTTGCAGACATTTTGCCATCAAGAACTTTTTGAATTCCAATATAGAAGTCATCGTACCAGACGCTGTTGTAAGTGTAGTCTGCAGGCCATGCGCGTCCTGTCTTCTGAATAATATTAATATACTCCTGACGGTTAGCAGGATTGCCAGGCTTGCTTGTGTAGCGGGAAGCAAGAGACTTCAAGTTAGGAATTTGCAAATCTTGGTCAGAATACATTGTGTTTGCTTCTTTATCAGCAGAAAGGTAAAGTGCAAGTTCAGCGGCTTCTTTAGGAATCTTTGTGTTTGCAGCAACGGCATACCCTACACCGCCACGGTATGTTGCAGTCTGGTTTGCAGAAGTGTGTACTGGCCATGGAATTAAGTCATAGTCAAAGTTAAGAACTTCCGGGTCGTTGAATTTAGCCAAGTCCCAAGGGCCAGCTGGGAAGAATCCAAGCTCGCCTTTAATCCACCTTTGGTAAGTGTCTAGCGACTGTGCCTGCGTTGAAGTTGGTGTTACAGGATTGAACTTGTAGCCGTCAACTGTTCCGCCTAAAGTCATGTCTGCCCAGAACTGAAGCGCCTCTACAAATTTTGGATCTGTAATTGCAACCTTTGTTTTTGAAGAGTCAATAAAGTCGGCTCCATTTCCCCAAACAAATTGTATGAACGCCCAGTGGACATTCAAGCCTGTGCCAAAAGTGTCATTCTGTCCGTTATGATTTGTGTCCTGCGTAAGCTTTTCACAAACCTGAATAAATTCCTTCCATGTGTAAGGCTTGTCTTTGCTAGGAAGAGGAATGCCATATTTTTGGAAAAGAGATTTGTTATACGCAAGAGCAAAAGGTCCAAAGTCCTTAGGCAATGCCCAAATTGAATCACCCTTGCCCAATAGCTTTCCGTCATAACGGTAGCAGTCAACCGCGCTTTCATACAAATCATTAAAATCAACGCCCTTTACATTCTTAACATAGGGAGCAAGGTCTAGAACTTTGCCGTTGTCAACGTACTGACGAACAGCGCCCGGTCCTAAATAAAAAACATCAGGAAGAGCATTAGCAGCAAGCTGAGCCTGAATTTTCGCATCATATTCATCTTGTGTTGATGAAATCATTTTTACAGTTGTGCCTTTATGAGTTTTCTCAAACCTAGCGACAACCTGATCAAGAATAGCCTTCTCCTGTGGCTGAGCATAAATCATCAGTGTAATTTCCTCACTGAAAGCCGCCGCAGAGAACAAAAGACATGCTAGTAAAGCAGTTATAGTCTTTTTCATGCAAGTACCTCCTTCTAAGTACATTTCTTTAATTGTTTTTATTGTAAACCCACTTTTTCTATCTGTCAACTTATTTTGATATAAATCTTCTTTTTATGTTATTTATCATAAAATACACGTGTTTTTTATAATAAACAGTATTTATTTGCAAAACTGTATCAATTATTACAGTTACTTATTGTTAATTATCTTGTTTCCCCAGAAGTATTCGCCTGTTTTTTCACCGTCAAATGTTGTAAAGGTGACTGTTTTTCTTGCTGCAGGTGTTTTCAAAGCCCAGTCAACTGCTTTTAATACATATCCGTTGAATGTTCCAATTGACTTTCCCTTTGCTGTTTTCAAATCAACTTTTATTGAATAGCCGTCGCTAGCTAAAGTCCAAGCGCCGCTGTAGTTTTTGCCGCCAACAGTGCCGTCTTTATTTAAAAGAAGCTCTTTTGAGTCAGTGGGAACTGCGTCTTCGTAATGAACTTCTGCAGGCATTGTAGCGCCGTAAGGTGTGTAGTTTTTTACAGTGTTTCCTCTTACTGTAAGAATTGCATTGTAAGCGCCGGCAACATCTTCTGCTGTCAATGGAGCAAGTTCTTCCTTGAAGTTTTCATCAGCGTAGTATTCGTTGTGGTTCAAAACAGGCCAGCCTTCTTTTGTAAAGAACATCTGCCTTACTTCCAAAAAGAAGAAGTATCCTGGTAAAAAAGAAGTGCGTGAATGGCATGCAAAAACAACTTTACCGTCTTTTGTGCGAAGGATGCTTTCTCCGCCCGGACACCTCCAGCCGTAGTCGCCCTTTAGCTGTTCGCCGCCCATTATCTTGCTGCCAATTTCGTGGTAGTCGCTTGCAACCATTGGCTCAAGCTTCATGTTTCTTCCAGAGCCGTCCAAATAAGGGCCGTAAACTTCTTTTGAGCGTCCCACTCCCACTCTGTACTCGTTGTCAAGATTGCCCATTGAAACAAAAACATAGTACCAGCCGTTTTCTGAATTGTAGATAAGCTGGGCACCTTCGTAAGCCGCGCCAAACCCTCCCGCAACTAATTTTCCAAAAGCGCCAGACTCTGAATCTGCGGGTGCGTCCATTTCTTTTCCTTCTGAATTGACAGGCTTTAATGAAACTTTATCAACATACATAAGTGCAATGCCGCCCTTCCAAGAGCCGTATGTTATTCCATAGCATTTTCTGCCGGAAACTGTGAACTCGACATTTTTTCCTGTTGAAACATCAATTACAAATTCTGGGTCTATGCAGCCAAAGCCGTAAGACATGCTGTTTATGTCAGCGTCCATTTCGTTGTAAGTGTCGTATGTTCCTGTGTTGTTCATAGGAAATTCAGTAATGCTTTCGTCAGCGTCAAAGTCAAAGCTTCTGTCGTAATATCCGTAGCGGACAAGCATTGACTGTGTGTAAGTTATGTTTAGACTTTCCAGCACTGATTTTATTTTTTCATCTTTTGAGACAGCGGTTGCAGCCGGGTAGAAAGGCCCTGTTGCAGATGAGGAAATTGCCATTGTTATTGCAGCGTCAGGGTAGCCTGGGCTTCTTGAGTCTGTGATTATTCCGTGGAACATGTAGTAGAGGCCGTTCTGCTTAAATACAGTTGGCGCCCATGTTGAAGCGTTTGACATGTTGAAGTTCACCCATTTAAGCCAGCTCTTGTCCCATTTATGCTGAATTGCTGACTGAGCAAGGCTTGTCCAGTGAACTAAGTCAGTGGAGCTTCTTATTTGCACACCCTTCTGCCCTGCTCCTCCAACAGCCGCATCTGTGGAATAGACATAGTAAGTGCCGTCGTCATCTTGGAAGATTTTTGGGTCGTGGCAGTTAATTGCGCCCCAGTCAGATTGCGCGCCGCTTTGAGCATTTGCGTATTTTGTGTACACGTATTTGTCAACATCGCGTTTTGCGGCATATAAAAAAGTGCATGATAAAATTGCAGCTGATGATATTGCAAATAGTTTTCTAATGAATTTCTGCATAGAAGTTACCTCTATAATTCTTGATATGTTATTATGTTTCTTGATATACTATAACATAGTTTATACAGGAAAGATAGTAAATTCTTACAAAAAATGTCTATTTACATAAATAAAGTGAATTTAATACGACAATGTAACATCATGAAGTGCACGTTGTTTATTATTCAAAATTGATATATAACATATTTATCAGAAGAGGCCTTTTATGAAGAAAACATACGCAATTTTTATTTCAACAATAGCCGCGGGGGCTTTAATTTTATCATCATGCCGGTCAACAAAAGTGAAATTGACACCTACAAGCCTGCCGCAATAATTACAGTCTACGGCAACACGACTGTTCCTTTATACGACGGCTCCACGAGCACTGCGGAAAATTACAAAGTGCAGCAGACAGACGATGGCATAATCACAGGCTTAATAAACAGGGCAATTGATAAAGACAACGTTGAGCAAACAACAGCTAATGAAAGAATAAATTACGCCGCTGCTTTATTTGAAAAAACACTTTTAGATAAAAACATAGAAATCATTTCTGCGGAAAAAATACAAAAGTCATCCGGCTACGCAAACACTGTTAAAAATTTCATCAACGCATTAAGCAACACAAAGGCGGCGCAAAACTACAGCATAGTGCCTGAGTCAAACTCTATTACAAACAAAAGAATCGCACGTGAGGCAGGCGCAAAAAGCCTTTACTACGTTCACTTTAAATTTCAAAAGGAAAATGTAAAAGACGGAGTGCATGTTGTTGGAGTAAGAGCACGCACTGCAATGACAGTCTACGCTTGTGACAGCAAAAGCAAAACCTTAATTGCAAATGACTACTCTTCCTCCTCTGAAAAATACACGCTTTATTCAAACAGCAAATACGACAAGGAAGAGCTTTGTTCTTTTTTTGAAACCACAATTGACAATGTTATAAATGAATTCGCTTCTGACTGTTTTTAGTTAGAAGCGAATATTTTAATCAGCCTGCTTGTTGCCCCAGAAATATTCGCCAGCTTCTGTTGCTGCTGTGTTGCTGCACAAAGTTGTGAATGTAATTGTCCTGCGGTCAACACTGCCCTTTCTTGCCCAGTCAACTGCGTTAAGAACGTAACCTTTGAATGTGCCAAGAGCAGCCCCGCTAGAGTCCTTTAAGTTGATTGTAATTGTATAGCCGTCGCTTGCTAAAGTCCAAGTGCCGCTGTAGTTGTCGCCGCTTACTGTTCCGTTTTCTGAAATGACCATTGTCTTAGAGGCGGTTGGAGTTGAGTCGCAAGTGTTGTATTCAGCAGTAAGAGTTTCTCCAAAAATTGCAGGAACACTTGTTTCTGCTCCACGCACAGTAAGAATTGTGTCGTATGTGCCCGCAATATCGCTTTTAGAAAGAGCAGAAAGCTCTTCTGTTCCGTCAGTTGTTATATCAGTGTAATCGTTGTAATATTCATTCTGATTCAATACAGGCCAGAGCTCTTCATTAAAGAACATCTGCCTGCACTGCAAATAAAAGTAGTAGCCCATTTGGAAATTAGTTCTAGAGTGGCACGCAATAATAATCTGCCCGTCTGAATTGCGGAAGATAGATTCTCCGCCTGGACACCGCCAGCTGTACTCTCCATTAAGCTCTACTGCTCCAAGAATTTTCCCGCCAATTGCATGGTAGTTGTTTTTATAATTTTCATCAGTTGATGTGTTTGAAAGAAGCATACTCTTGCCGCTTGGGTCTAAGTAAGCTCCGTCTATTGTTTTGCACCGTCCAACACCCACCCTGTATTCATAAGACAAGTCGCCCATAGAAACAAAGATGTAATAGTAGCCTGTGTTTGAATTGTAAATAAGCTGAGCGCCTTCGTAGCCCGCGCTGTAGCCGCCTGCGATTCGTGTTCCTATTAAATGGTAAGCGCTTGTGCTTGTTGGGTAAGCGTAATAGTTTGCTTCGTCAAGAGACATTTCAAGTTCGTCTCCTGTTGAAATTGAGTTGTTATTACCGTCAGTAAAATCTTCTGTTGCAACAGGCTTTAGCGAATCTGAATCAACATAAACTACGCTTATGCCGTTCATCCATGAGCCGTAAATCATGGCATAGCAAGTGTTGCTTCCAATTGTGTATGTCATAAGATTTCCGTCTGACATGTCATAGACAAACTCTGGGTCAATGCAGCCAAAGCGATTGTTGTTTGTTTTTGAATAGTCAGGAGAAGCAACAGCCGCACCGTCTATTGTTGGAGTAACAGAAGTTGTTGTTGCAGTTCCTGAACCGCCGCCCGCTGCATAGCGAACAAGAAAACTTTGAGCATACGAAATATTTAAATTTTCAAGAATGTCTTGAATTGAAACAATGTCACTTTCATTTTTATCAGTGTCAGAATCTGCATTGTATGATGAAATAAATTCTGCGGGATAGAATGGTCCTTTTGCAGAAGATGCAATTGCTAATGTAATTGATGAAGTCCATCTTGAAGTTGTGCTTCCGCTTTTTACAGCGTTAGTCGCGTTTACTCCGTGGTACATGTAGTACAAGCCGTTCTGCTTTATAACGGTAGGCGCCCAAGTGTACGCTGTGTACGAACTGTTGTTCTGCTTAACTTCGCTTGATGAAGCTGTGTAATCTTCCCACGCAATAAAGCTTTTGTCCCAGTAGCCTGCAATGGCGGAAGACGAACTTCCTTTCCAGTTGATTAAGTCTGTTGAATATCTTACATGAAGTCCAACGTTGCCAATGTTGCCGCAGCTTGCGTCTGTCGCATAAACGTAGTAAGTGCCGTCTGTGTCCTGAAAAAGCTTTGGGTCGTGGCAGTTAACGGCGTTCCACTTTGTCTGAGTGTAGCCTGCCAATGTTGTTCCGTTTGAGTACTTTGAGTAAACATAGCTGTTTAAATTTTCATCTGATGTATTTGTTGTTTCAGAATTGCCTGTTGTTCCATTTGTGTTTGTGTTTTCAAATTTGCAAGAAAAAATCACGGAGGATAATAGCACTCCACATAAAATTGATTTTATTGTTATTTTCATTTTAGTTCTCCTATGAGGGGCTAATGCTCCGTGTTGATGTAAAAAGCCGGTTGCGCCTGTTGTGAAGAACAAGCGTAGAACCGGTTTTTTATTACTTTTTTAGATTTGATGTGTTATTCAAAGTTAGTTTTTGTCATAAACAACTAATGTTACAACATTGCCACTACGTGAAACTGTTGCTTTATATCTATTTCCTGCTGTCTGTGCCCAAGCAGCCTTTGTTAAATTAAACGTAACAGTTGCGCCATATCCCCATGCATTACCATCGTAGCTGTTGTAATCAAGATATTGTGCTGATGTGGTATTAGAATCATGCCCTTCAAGAACAAGAGTGTTAACATCTGTTGGAACAATAAACATATTTACAGAACTGCCGTCAGCTAAGGTATAATTTGTATATTTATTATCAGCATTCCACCAGGCACTACCGGTTTTTGTTTCTGATGTTCCATTAACTGTTACTTTATATGTACCATATTGAACATAAGCATAAACAACAAAATCATCTGTAATTCCTGCTGTATAATCAAAAGAAATATTTGCAACTTCTGTTCCTGTAACAATGTCAACATTAAAAGTTGTTGTCTTTTCACCATAAGTTACGGTTATATTTTGACCTGTTGCAACTGCACTTGAATCAAATCCAGAGAATGTAAATGATGATGAATCATTGTCATAAGCAATGTCTGAAGTTGTACTATCAGAATATGTAGCTGTAATAACTAAACCTGCGGCATTGATATTATCATTTAAATAATAAGTTGAATCTTTTGGCGCAGTTTTTACCGCAATAGAAGAAAGAGTTGCAGCATTTACTGTAACACTGTAAGTTTTAGAAGCATTGCTACCAACTTTAACTGTAACATCGTATGTTCCTGCGGCACTCATAGTAACTGCAGAAGAATCAACTGTATAGTCAGCGCTGTTTACTATGAAAGAGAATCCAGAAGCTGTTGTTGCTGTAACAACAATTCCACTTAAACTAAATGTAGAATCTTTTGCAAAAGTAGTTGTTGCGGCATCTGTATTTATAGATATAGATGAAACAGTATTAAGCGCCGCTGTATACAAACTTACAGCACTAGTAGCGTCCACAGATGAATTGACATACGCGTCATACATTGTCACTGTTACATCTGCAGTTTCCGCTGTCGATTCATCAGGATTCAATGTAAAGCCACTTTTTGCTAAATCTGAAATAACTGCAGAACATAAATTAGAAATTGCACAACTTGTATCATCATTGCCAGTTGTTGTTGATGCGTATGTAAAAAGAAGGACTCCGTTTTTATAGAATGTAATAGTATTGTCTGTATTAAAGCTTACTGTTACATAACTTGCAGCATTGAAATAGCTTTTATATGCTCCACCATTGCTTGATGTTGCAGCACTTTCAAACCAGTTTGTTTTCCATGTTCCGTCAGGATAATATCCAAGTGTTGAAAGCTGTATTGATCCCTGCACTGTTTTAATTACTGTTGTCCAGTCAGAAGCTAAATCTGTTCCAAGCCAGAAGCTAACAGAAGCGCCTGTTGTGGAAGTAACAGCCACTGGTTTTACTTCAGTAGAAGCAGAGATTGCGCCAGACACTGAATAAGGAATTGCGTTTACAACTAAAATACTATATGTAGCTGTAAGTGTATTGTAAGTCGCTGTAACAGTTTGAGTGCCTGCAGTTGCCATATCATAGCCAGAAAATACACAGCTTGAAGTTACATCTGAAGTAGCATTGTTTGTATCTGTATAAGTTACAGCAATACCTGTTGAATCAAAAGTATCTCCTACAGTGAAAGAAGTTTTTGTTGCAGGTGTAGTAATTGCTATAGATTCTGTATTTGCACTTTGAACAGTAATGTCATAAGTCGCTGTCAATTCTGAATAAGCTACAGTCACAGTCTGTGTGCCTGCTGTAGCCATGTCGTAACCTGTAAATGTACATTCGCTGTTTGCAATTGTTCCAGTTGTGCTGTCTGAATAAGTTGCAGTTACA
>JBAXYY010000002.1:0-63339 GCA_041670585.1 Treponema sp.
CACCTCAATGTTCTCTGGAGTCAAGATGTCGCCGTTATTTGATTCAATGCTTACACCAATAACGTTCATGCTGCCAAACTGTTTTTCTGTTTCTGTAAGCCTTTTGTAAGAAGCGTCTTTCTGTGGCAAGAACTGCCTGATTGAATTGTCAATCTTTAGATCTTTTAGAAAAAACCCAAGAAATCCTGTTATAACCAAACAAATAGTAATGATTATCCAAGGATGTTTAAAAAATGATTTTAGAAATTTCATTTTAATAAAAAACCTCCACGCCGGTTCAACTTTATAAGTTTATTTGTTTAACCGTTTATACGTTTAAGCGTTTAATTACTTAAACCCTTATAAAAAAATATAACAAAGCTTTAAAAAATAGTCAATAAATTTTGACATAATTGGTTTAATTTTTTGAACCAATTATTGACAAATGATGCTTTCTGCTTTATTCTAATATTACAAATCAGAAGGAAAATATTTTGATAGATAAAAATGAATTTAAAAGACTTCTTATAAAATTTAAATCATGCGGCCCAATATTCATTGCTTTAGGAGATGAAATAAGGCAAAATCTTATTTTGGATATAGTGAATGCCGGAAGCGAAGGGATAAATGTAACTGACTTGGCTTCAAGAACAAAGCTTTCTCGTCCTGCAATTTCCCATCATCTAAAAGTTTTAAAAGATTGCGGTCTAATTAATCCAATAAAAATGGGAACACAGATTTTTTATAAATTAAACATGAAGGAAAAGCTTTCTGAAGCAAGCGATTTGTTCCAATCTATACAGAATGTAATTCAAAAAATCAATTTAAAGGAAGCTTCTCTTTCAAATATGCAGCCAGAAAAATAACTATTTTACAAGGCAGTTTTCAGCCTGTATTCTGTAGTATTCCACTGGTTCATTTTCAGCAAGATTCTTCATAAGTCTAGTTGCGAAAACAATTTTGCCATTTGAAGCACAATCTTTTGCAAAATCAAATAGAAGTTTCCAAACGCCGTTTTCAGTTCCCCAGTCAACTATGTCGCTGTAAGATGAAGCTGTTTTTAAAAGCTCGTTTATATTAGTATACTTCCAATTAATTTTTCTTTCTGAAAGAATGTCTGCAATTTTTGTAACGCATGTTATTGAGCCTAATGCTGCACAATCCAATGCTTTTTCATATTTACCAGTATTTTCATAATATTCTGTCAGGAGCGACAATGCTTTTAATGAAACAATATTGCTGCTTCTGTAAAGTATGAAGAACTTTTCAACATCTGCTTCAGTGTCATTTGAAATAGTTCTTCTAAGCGCTGTCATAATGTTGCTTTTGTTCATAAAATTGTCATCATCTTTTAAAATCAGCAGAAGATATGTTTCATAGTCATCGTTCTTGCCTGTGTTTTTAGAAATATCAGCCAAGTCATAAAGAATATCGTACTTCTGCTCCGCAACATCCAAGTAAAAGTTATTTTCGTATGCATTCTTCATATATTTTATAGAAAGATCAGTTTCGCCTTCAAGCTTATATATTCGGCCAATCAAGTAGTCCGCCTCTGGGTAGCAGTTTTCTTTTTCAACTTGAGTCTTTATATTGATAATGTTGTTGCCGTAATATTCTTTTGAATATTTCCCCAAATGAACGTCTATGATTGCAAGCGCTTCATTATATTTTTTTTCTGTTAATACTTTTACAACTTCATCTATAGAAGTTCCAACTTTTTTTACTTGTGTGTTTTTTAAAACCTTGTCAAGAATATATGATTTATACGAACAGTCCTGCTTTCTGCTTTCCTTTGCCTTTTCTGCAAGCATCAATGAAGTTCCGTACTCTTTTTCATCGTATTTGTCCTGCGCCTGCATAAGCAAACGCCAGTCTTCATTTTCCAAAGAAGGTTTTCTAATTTCAATTTGTGAAAACAATGAGAATGTGCAAAATATGGCTAAAAGTGTAGATAAAATAATACATCTTGATAATCTTACTTGCATTTTATAAGGACTCCAATTCTTCCTTGAATACATTATCGGTATCTTTAGGGTCAATTGTTCGCACTATTTTGCCTTTCTTAAAAATAACAACCTTTGTACCGCTGCCTGCAATTCCAATGTCTGCGTGCTTGCCTTCGCCCGGACCGTTCACAACGCAGCCCATGACAGCGACAGTTATATTTTTCTTCATTGCAAGTAGTGTTTCCTGCCAGCGGTTTATAAATCCGTGCACGTCAAATCCTACACGGCCGCATCTAGGGCAGCTTACTATTGTTACTCCTTCATTTCTTTTGCCGCATTCGTGAAGAATTGCCCTGCCCGCTATTACTTCATTTTCTGGAGTTGAAGAAAGGCTTACCCTTATTGTAGAGCCAATGCCTTCGTTTAACAATGTGCTGAACGCCAAAGTGCTTTTTACAACGCCTGTAATCAGAGGGCCTGCTTCTGTAACGCCTATGTGAAGCGGAATGTCAGACTCTTTTGCAAAAGCCTCGTTTGCTTCAATTGTCTCTTGAACGGAAGAAGCCTTCATGCTGACAACTACATTCTTAAAATCAAGTGAATCAAAAACTGACGCCTCTCGCCTTGCAGTTTCTGCCAAAGCCTTTGCACGTGTAATAGAGCCTTGCTCAACCCATTCTTCCAAGTCTTGTGGCAAGCTGCCTGTGTTCACGCCTATTCTGATTGCAACATTCTTTTCCTTGCAGCCGTTTACAACAGCCTCAACTTTTTCACGCGATCCAATGTTGCCGGGATTTATTCTAATAGCAGCGACAGGCCCTTTTAAACATTCAAGAGCAAGCTTGTAGTCGAAGTGAATGTCCGCAACCAAAGGAACGCTTGTGTTGGAGGCAATTAGGCAAAGTGACTTTGCGCTGTCCATGTCGGGAACAGCAAATCTGATTATATCGCAGCCCAAGGAATGAAGCTTGTCTATGTCAGCTATTACAGAATTAAGGGCACCACTGTTGTCTTTGACATCAGCAATGCCCTCTTTCCACATAGTCTGAATTGTTACAGGCGAATCACCGCCTATATCAATTTTTTGTACATTCCCCACGCCACCTATTGTTATAGCACGTGGTTTGTTATACATAAATTAAAGTTTCACCATCATTCCGAATACCATGCTGAACAATGCGATTGTTTCGCAAAGACCAACAACCATGATGTAGTTTGTGAAGCCTTTTCCAGTTTCTCCAAGAGCATCGCTACCAGCAGCGCCAGCCTGTCCCTGTGCCACAGCTGACATGCACATTGAAAGTCCGCAAGCAATTCCCAATCCTAAAAGGAACAAGCCGCTTGTACCATAAGCCGCTTCGCTTAAAGCCTTAGCCTTTGCAAGCATGTTGTTCATAAGAAGGAAGCCGTAGATTGTCTGTGTAAGAGGAGCACCAGCAAATACAACAAGAAGGAATGGAGCTGGTTTGTTATTAAGATAACATCTTTTCCAAGCGCCAATTGCACCCTGTCCTGCAATTCCAATACCAATAGCACTGCCCATTGCAGAAATGCCCATTACTAAACCTGCACCAATCATTCCCCAGTTCATAATTGTTCTCCTTAACCGCAAATATGCGTTAATTATTTAATTTTTAAGACAGGCGTAAAGCCCGTCAGATTTCATTTTTCAAAGGCAATCAGTTTTCGCTGAAAGGCCTATACTTAGTTCCGCTCCATGTCATGCCAAGGTGTGTTGAAAATTCAAGTGTGTTCAAACGAACGCCGTGAACAATAACAGAAAGCAAATTCAATATCATGTTCAGTCCATGTCCAAAAACAAGCAATATAACTGCAACCAAAATAAGCAGAATGTTGCCAAACATAGGTCCGGCCATTGTGTTTACTGTGCTGCTTATTGCTGCTCCAGCCAAAGCCACAGCCCACAAACGTATGTAAGAAACTGTATCAGAGAATACGTTTACAATTCCAAGCAATACGCTGATTATGTTCTTGCAGCTTTCTAGAACTGATTTTCCTACGCTTCCGTTGTAGTTAGAGAACATAAAGTTAAGCACAAATCCTACAGCAAGAACGCCTATGCACAAAAATGGAAGTGGAAGACCATAGAAGCCTAAGTTTCCAAAGACATACAATGTCTGGTCTGTAATTCCCAAAGGATACTTTTCAGAGTCAACAACCATGTTCATTACTACATAGAACATTCCCCAAAGCTCCATAAGGTTTCCTAGTTCGCCCAAGAAGCGTGGTGATTTTCTATAGCGTATTATTCCTTTGATATGAGCAACGCTAAGCTGAACAAGGCCAAGCACAAAGCAGAATATCTTCTGATTGTTGTTTGCAATGTCAGAAGAGCCAACTGCGTGGGCTGCGAACGGACTTTTGTTAGAAAGCGCCACAAACCATGCCGGCAGCTTTTCAACTTCAAGGCCGAACAAAGTGCACGTCACGGCTCCCCATATCATTGTGCAAATGCCAAGCTCCACTACAAGCCCGTTTAAAGAACCGTTCTTTTTGTTCTTAAAGCAAAGCAATATTCCAACAATTGTAATCAAAGCGCCATATCCGGCATCTCCAAAAATCATTGCGAAGAATATGCTAAAGAATAGCAGGAACCAGCCTGAAATATCATACTCATTGTAGCCGGGTGTAACATCAAGGAAGTCTGTGAGCGGATAAATCATGCTTACGATTTTATTGTTCTTAAGCTTTGTAGGAACAGGGTCGTCTTCTGCAGGGTCTGTTATTGCCAAAGCCCATTCGTTTTGCCTGCAAGAGTCCTTTAGCTTTTCTACACAGTCAACAGGAACGTAACCTGTAAGCCATGCAAGCTTTGCTTCTTTTATTGCGTCGTCTTCTTCTACAGTTTCAGACTGCTCTTCTTCTATTTGCGCAATGTCCGCTGTAAAAACATCAGGCTCTTCTTCTCGTCCCATTCCACTGTAAACATTTTCAAATTCAATGTCCTTTGAAAGAACAGAATTGTATTTTTTTATAGATGAACGGTAGGCTTTGTCTGCAAGAATCTTAGATTCAATTTCATCTATTTCAGCGCTGCTCTTTTCAATTTTCTTTGCCATTTCGTCAGTTGAACTTTCTGGCATTACAACTTCAAAAGCTTCTGCTGGAAGGTCCTTAGGTCTTTCTGTAAGCTCTTCTTCTGAAATTATAAGGAACCTTGAGATTTTATCTGTTGTGTTGACAAGAATTGTCTTTACAGTCTTTGGAAGAAGCGTATATTTGTCTGAAGGTATTTCAAACATATACAGGTATATTCCATTTTCTGCAAGAAACGCAAAGTCCTTAGGATTTACAGAGCCCCAGTCAGAAAGGCGCTCAAGCTCCATTGTGGTGTTTGAGATTCCGTCAAGCAAAGATTTCTTTTTTTCTGTAAGGCTGATTATGTCCTTGCATTTTTCAAGAACTTCTTTATCGCTTGAAATCTGTATTTGCATAGGCGCGGATTTTTTTGGAACCTTCTGCTCGTCAAGAATTGAAAGTGAAAGGTTTGTCTTTGATATTGCGTCTTTAAATGAAGCAAGAACCGGACCTTTTCCTTGAACTGCTTCAAGGTGCACAAGACCTAGCTTGCGTAGTTTCTTTAAAGATTCCTTGCAAGTGTCCTCAAGAACAACAAGGGAGACTTTTTTCATTTGCACTATCATTTTTGAGCCTCCTTTTCCTGCATTTCCTTTTCCGCAATTAGCTGAAGCTTTTTCTTTGAAATCTTGCTTCGTACAACGCTTGCAACCTGCTGGTCGCCTAAGAAAACGTTGATTTTTTTAATGTTTTTCTTTGTGTCCGGGATTTTAACCTTTTCAAAAAGATTAACACGTTGTGTTGTAGTCCTAAGCTCTTTTGAAAGCAGGCGCACCTGTTCGTCAAGCACATCTGCCTGCAAATCAAGCTCAAGGGCTTTTTCCATTCTATCAGCAGCCATATCAATCCAAAGCGGTGTTGAATAAAGGTCGTAGTCTCCTCTAGAGAAATCTGCTCCTTCGTAAACTGGAATCTTTACACCGGCTATGTTTCCCCAGCCTTTTTTAATATTCTTGACAGTGACCATGCCCGGCTTAAAAGCTTCCTTTTCACCGAACACGGCAATCCATTTTGCAAAGTCTTCTTCCAAAGTTTTTCTTTGCTCGCGGACAGCCCTGGCCTTTTCGTCAATTGTACGTATTTCTGACTGAAGCTGCTGTTTTTTAAGCGTCAATGTAGGAAGATACCGCTCAAACATTTTGAGTGAATCTTTCTGCGTCTTTAGCTCATTTTTTGTCAGCTTTATTTTCGCCATTCAAATTCCTCTTTAGTTTTTTGGCCAGTATTTTTCTATAAGGGATGTCTTAATTCCTGTTTCTGACTTGTCAAAGCATTTGGCAAGAATCTTCCAGCCGTTGTCAAGCTCTTCCTCAAGCGGAATATTTACGCTCAAGTCCATCATCTGCTTTTCAAACATTGCGCCGTATTTTAAAAGCTTGTCGTCCCATTCGCTCATAATAAAGCCCATGCTCTTCTTTTCAAGGGTGTCTTTATACTGTGCGTAAAGCCTGATCATGCCGTCCATTAAAGCACGGTGGTCGTCGCGTGTCTTTCCGTTGACATTCTGCTTTAGACGTGAAAGTGAACCGAACGGCTCAATTCTTCCGCCCTTAAGGTAGAACTGTCCTTCTGTAATGTATCCTGTGTTGTCTGGAACCGGGTGTGTAACGTCGTCGCCAGGCATTGTTGTTACAGCAAGAATTGTTACAGAGCCTTGGTCCGCAAAGTCAACTGCTTTTTCATAACGAGAAGCTAGCTGGCTGTACAAGTCTCCAGGGTAGCCACGGTTAGAAGGAACCTGCTCCTGTGTAATAGCAATTTCCTTCATGCTGTCTGCAAAGTTTGTCATATCTGTAAGAAGAACAAGAACGTCCTTTCCTTGAAGCGCAAACTGCTCTGCAACTGCCAAAGACAAATCTGGAATCTTAATACATTCTACAGTTGGGTCGGCAGCAGTATGAATGAACATAACTGTCTTGCTTAAAGCGCCGCCTTCCTCAAGTGTGTTCTTGAAGTAAAGGTAGTCGTCGTACTTTAATCCCATGCCGCCTAAAACAATCACATCAACCTGCGCCTGCATTGCAATACGGGCAAGAAGCTGGTTGTAAGGCTCGCCGCTTATAGAGAAAATAGGCAGCTTCTGGCTTACAACAAGTGTGTTGAACATATCAATCATTGGAATACCGGTGCGGATCATTCTGTTTGCAAGAATACGTTTTGAAGGGTTTACAGAAGGCCCTCCAATTTCAACAAGGTTGTCTGTTAAGCTAGGGCCCTTGTCGCGAGGCTCTGCTGAACCGTTGAAAATACGTCCAAGAAGATTTTCGCTGAATGAAACTTCCATTTCATGACCTAAGAAGCGTATGTGGTCTCCTGTAGAAACACCTCTGCCGCCAGCAAAAACCTGCAGGGAAACTATGACCCTGTCAATTTTGTTTACTTCCGCAAGTGATTTACCAAAGCGTGTTGTAATTTCAGCAAGCTCGTTAAGCTTAACGCCTTCCGCACGCACGGTGATAACACTTCCGTTAATGCTTTCTATTCTGCTATATACTTTGTTCATTACTCACCGTCCTTAAGAAGAGATTTTACTTCCGCAGTAACTTCTCCGCCCTTTTCAGTATAAGTTTCGTCAATTACCTTTTCCGCCTCTTTAAATTCCTTTGAGTTCCAAGGCTTGTAGTTCCAGTCAATGAAGTTCTGGCGCAATTTGTTAAAGAATGCGCGGGCATCATTTTTGTCGTCAATTTTATAAGTTGAGCCTAAGACAGTCATCATTTTTTTGAAAAGATAAGTCTGCCTTTCTATGTCGCAGCAGCCGTCAATTTCATCAAAGCTGTTCTGCTGCATGTATACTGCATCCATGAATTCGCTCTTCTGATAGTCAATGAAGTCGTCAAGGCTTGTTCCTTCCTCGCCAACAACCTTCATCATCTGGTTAACTTCTGTGCCTCGCTTAAATTCATTGCGGCACCAGTCAACAAGCTTTTCATTTATAATTGACTTGTATTTTGACCAAGATTCAATAGGGTCAATTGCAGGGTAACGGCGAGCGTCGCTTCGCTCACGAGAAAGTCCGTGGAAAGCTCCTACAACCTTAAGAGTTGCCTGTGTTACAGGTTCCTCAAAGTTTCCGCCAGCAGGCGAAACAGTTCCGCCAATTGTTACAGAGCCTTGTGTTCCGTCGCGCATCTTTACAATGCCAGCCCTTTCATAGAATGAAGCAATTGTGCTTTCAAGGTAAGCTGGGAATGCCTCTTCTCCAGGAATCTCCTCCAAACGGCCAGACATTTCACGCATAGCCTGTGCCCAGCGTGATGTTGAGTCTGCAAGAAGAAGAACGTTCAAGCCCATCTGCCTGTAGTATTCAGCCAATGTAACGCCTGTGTAAACAGAAGCCTCGCGGGAAGCAACCGGCATGGAAGAAGTGTTGCAAATAATTATAGTTCTTTCCATTAATGAGCGGCCAGTTCTTGGGTCCTTCAACTCTGGAAATTCAGTAAGTGTTTCCACAACTTCACCAGCACGTTCACCGCAAGCAGCTATGATTACAATGTCAACGTCAGCGTTGCGGCTTGTTGTGTGCTGCAAAACTGTCTTGCCTGCGCCAAAAGGTCCTGGAATACAATAAGTTCCGCCTTTTGCCACAGGGAAGAATGTATCTATCAATCTGATTTTTGTCACCATTGGGGCTGTTGGATTCAAGCGTTCTGCATAGCAGTTGACTGCGCGTTTAACAGGCCACTTGAAGCTCATAGAAATGTCATGGCTCTTGCCCTTTTCATCAACAAGAGTTGCAATCTTGTCATGTATTTTATATGAGCCTTTTTTTGCTATAGATTTGATTTTATAGCTGCCTAAAAATCCGAACGGCACAAATATTTTATGATTAAAAGCGCCTTCTGGAACATGCCCTACGCTGTCTCCTGCATAAACGGTGTCGCCTTCTTTTGCTGTAGGTGTGAATTCCCATTTCTTTTCATCGTCAAGAGCTGGAAGATAAACTCCCCTTTCAAGGAAGTATCCAGATTTCTGTGCAAGAAGAGGAAGCGGGTTCTGAAGACCGTCATAAACCTGTCCTAAAAGACCAGGCCCTACTTCAACGCTAAGAAGATCGCCGGTAAACTCAACTTCACATTCAGTCGAGATTCCCTTTGTCATTTCATAAACCTGCATCTGAGCAACATTGCCTCTAATGCGGATTACTTCACCTTTAAGGCTTTTGCCTTCGACTTTTACGTAGCCTACTTCGTTAAGTGAAACGTCTCCGTCAAATTCGACAGAAACCATGTTACCGTTAACAGCAACTACCTTGCCTTTTGTATCAGTCATTTTGTTTCTCCAAGAATCTCGTCATATAATTTGCGGTAGGAAACAAGACCTTGCTCCCTGTTGAATTTCTTCATCCGCTCTGCAAGCATTAAGTGCAATCCGTAATTGTAGACTGCATCCACTGAAAAATTATCAAGCGGGGCAATTTTATCAAGCACTGTAAGCCTGTACTGGTTTAAAAACTGTTCCGCGCTTAAAGGGCTGTCCATTCCTGTAGCAGTGCGCGCCGCCTGTATTACTTCACCGTCGCTTGTTATAGGAATGTCCTTAGAATCTTTCTTCATTTTTTGAGCTCTAATTTGAGCCAAAGCAAGCCTTAAGTTCCTCTCTTTTGTATACCAAGTGTCAAGGAATGAAGAGCCTGTTGATTTTGACTCAATAGGTGGCTCCAAAGAAAGTGTTTCTACAGCAGCCATGTCGTTTGCTGGCATAAAACGCTTGCATAGATCGAGAAAATATTCTGTTGTTATGGGCAGCTTTCCAGATTCGCTTGTGTAAGAGAAAGCAGGCAGCTGTGACACAAAATAATACAGATGTTTCACGCTTTCTTTCCTTTTGCAGCAGATTTTGCCGCCTTTTTAACTTCCTTCTTTACTTCTGCAACTTTTTCAGTTACTTTTTTTGCAACCTGCTTAGCTCCAGCTTTTATTTCTTCAGAAATAATTTCTTTTTTAGACTCAGCTTTTTCTGATTTTTCAGAAGGTATACCTTTTGCGGCTACTTTCATAATTTCAGCAGTTTTTGGATTTAAGTAAGAGCTGAATAAATTTGCAACTTCATCGGCGCTAAAGTCATAGAATGCGTTGCCGTTCTTAGAGCTGATTCTAAACCCGGCAGTAAGAGTTGCGTCAGCCTTTAACTCAAGTCCCTTAGCAATTTCAGACTTAAGGGCAGTCTGTAAGTTTGACTTTAAGTCCTTAAGCTCCTTTGCAGGAAGCAAAACTGTTAAATTGTCAGCATCAGGTTTTGAAGCCCATGCTTTTACTGTCTCTGGAATAAGCTTTTTAAGAAGATCCTTGTCATAAGATTTAGCTGTCTCTTCCTGAACAATATTTGAAAGTTCCTTTGTAACGCTGTCACGGAAAGAAATAATCAAGTTGCGTCCTGCCTGGGCAATGGCGTCTTCACTTGCTTTTTCCATACGTGCAGTTTCTGCCTTTGCATTTTTAACAATACCGGCAGCCTTCTCTTCCGCGTCGCTGATAATTGAAGCAGCTTTTTTTTCTGCGTCGGACAATATTTGCTGTGCAGAAGTTTCTGCGCTTGCAACACCGTCTTTCTTGATTTTGTCAATCAGTTCCTGTAATTGGACGTCCATTATAACCTCACTATCAAAATAAATTAAAATATCATTATACGGAAATTAATCCGCATTGCTTCAAAATTCAAAGTTGTATTCTGTTATCTGGTGGTATTCTTCGCCAGGGTGCAAAATTGTTGAAGGAAACGACTCTTTGTTTGGAGAGTCTGGGAAGCCCTCAGTTTCTAGGCATAAAGCGTCATGGTTATGATATACAAACCCCTGCTTGCCTTGAATACCGTCAATCCAGTTTGCGCTATAGAACTGAACTCCAGGAAGAGTTGTTGAAACATTCATTTTTCTTCCGCTTTCTGGATCCTTTACAGTCGCAAATTTGACAGGTTCATTGGAGTTAGGGTTAGAAAGACAGAAGCAATGGTCGTAGCCGCTGCCCACTTCTGCAAAGTCCTTTCCAATAAGCTTAGCTTTTGTAAAGTCAAACGCATTTCCTTCTACTTTAATTTTTTTTCCTGTAGGAATAAGACCACTGTCAACTTCAAGATACTCGTTGCAGTCAAGCTGAAGCTCCTGGTCCAATACAGAGCCGCCGTTGTACCCTCTCAAGTTGAAGTAAGCGTGGTTTGTAAGATTTATAGGAGTTGACTTGTCTGAAGTTGCCTTATAGTCAAGAGTAATTGTGTTATTTTCATTAAGCGTGTAAGTCACTTTAATTTTTACATTTCCAGGGAAGCCCTGCTCACCGTCGTAGCTTTTTCTTGTAAATTGAACGCCAAGACCCGCTGATGTGCGAACTTCCTTTGCCTTCCACATTTTCTTTTCATAACGGTCAAAACCGCCGTGCAATGTGTTCTCGCCGTCATTTTTATCAAGATTGAATTTTTTCCCGTCTAATGTAAAGGAAGCGCCGCCAATTCTGTTTGCAAAACGCCCTACAACAGTTCCAAAGCAATAGCCGCTGTTCAAATATCCTTCAAAAGAAGAATAACCTAAAAGAGCGTCAACAGTTGTGTTGTTTTTTGCAGGCAGGATAATACTTGTTAATGTGCAGCCATAGTCTGTAACAGAAAAACTCATTTTTCCATTTGAAACAGTATACAGATGAACTTTTGTACCATCAGACATAATGCCGAATTTTGCTTTTTTTAGCTTCATATTTTTCATACCTCTTTAAGTATAATTACTCTAATTTGAAAATTCAAGCGCAATTTCCACTTCTTGAGTAGAACGGTCTAAATCCGCAGCAATTTCTTCTATGCTTTCCCCTCTGTCATATTTTTCTTTTACTTGTTCATTAAAAGTCTTCTTTGGCTGAATAGGCTTGTCCGCCATGTAAATTTGAGGTGCTATTATTGGAATTTTCACAGATTTTTCAATGTCACCTTTAGGTTCGCTGCTTGAAAAAAGCTCACCCTGAGACTGTTCTTTTTGATATATTTTAGCGATATTTGCCTGATTTACAGGATTTATTTTGTTATTTTGCTTTGTAGCATTTATTTTTGATTGAAAATCTTCAGCAATGAAATTTTTTTCTAATTCTAATTTAGCAATTTTTAAATGCCGGTCAGCTTCTGCTGTCACAGATTTCAACTCTTTTATTTTTTCATCTATTAAGGTTATGTTTCTATCTGCGTTTCTGTTAACATCAGCAAGCATTTTATTAAGTTCATCTCTTGTTTTTTGAATAATTTCTTCAGTGGAGAAAATTTTCTTAAATTTTATTGCTAGAATTATCCAAAGCAATATGTTTATTAAGCAAAGAATTATTGCTGTAACAACAACAGCCATTAAAACACCCCTATCTTGTAATATCTATATGTTGACCTATTAAAGGATCCTTTATTTCAATACTTTTAATTTCTTGTTCTTCTGTCTGATCTTTTTTTTCTTTTTTACTTTTTTCTTCCTCTTGATTATTATTTTTGCCATTAGGATTTATTTTATTTGCTGCAACATCTTCATTTGAAAGTTTTTGAACTTGCTGCTTCTGTTCGTTTTCTTCTTGTATCTTCTTACTCATATTTACAGAGCTAGCAAGTGCTGCACCTTGGCTTGAAGAAGCATTGTATTTTGCAACTTTATCCATTTGAGAATACATGACTGATAAATCAATAGGTTGAATAGCCATCAGGCTCCTTTATACTTTCAGCAGGTTGATTAGGATCATACTTGCCACGACGTACCATTCCGTTTTCATAATAGAAAGTGATACCTTTTACATCGTTCTTCACTTCATCTTTTTCATCACGAACATATATTTTTACTCCAGCATATACAGTTCCACTCACATTTACTTTTCCAACAACTTTTAATTCCCTTAGATGAGACTGTATCTCTTGAATTTCCTTTGTCATGTCGTTGCTGTCTTTTGTTATCGCGTTTTTTCTTTCTGAAAGCTTTGCTAGATTTTCCTCTTTGTCTTTTGGAAGTGAACGCCTGATTTTCTTTTGATTTTCCAAAGTTGAAATGTTCAAATCAATTTCATCTAATTCTTTAATTAGGTTTGCCTGCATTGCCTGTAAATCTGTTAAGCGAAGTTTTGCCTTAGGATCAAAGCCTACTTCAAGAATTGTTTCAGAGCCGCCGCCTGTTGAGCCAATATTTTTAGCAGTAATTTCCTCTGTGGCAAAAAGATGTCCACCTAAAATTGTAGCGCGCTTTCCTTGAAGAATTATTTTCTTCATTGCTGTAACCTGGCTGTTTATTATACTGTCATTTACAACAACATATTCGCCAGCGTCAATTTTTGTATTCTGAATAAATTTTGCCCATAATGATTTTTGTGTTGAAATTTCACCTTCATCGTGACCTGTTACACCTTGCGCAATTATAATATCTCCGTCTGACTTGAGCTTGCTTTTTCCTACAGTTCCATATACTTCAATATTGCCTGTTGCTGTAATATCAAAGCCGTCTTCTACGTTTCCATGGCACACAACAGTACCAAAGAAATTTATATTGCCTGTCTTAATGTCAACATTTCCTGGAATATCATAAATTGGCTCTACTGAAATCTTGTCGCCAATTAAAAGAACCTGTCCATTAGTTGTTGCAAGAATTGTCCTTCCGTCAGAATCTACTTTTACATTCTGACCTAACGGCATTGGTATGTCCTTTCCATCTTTAGCTTCAAGATAGCGCCCAAACAAAGTCTTTCCGCCCTTTCCTCGTTCTGGCAGATTTTTCTGTGCAAGAGGCTGACCTTCAATAACATTCTGTATAAGATTAAGCTCCTTAAAGTCAACCTGCCCGTTCTCTGCTTCTTTTGCCTTTAGCTTAGAGCGGTCTGTCTCAAAGTTATAAGAAACATAAGCATCTCTGCCATTTATTGGAAGAACCGCCGCCGCTACTTCAAAAGGAATATTATAAACAGGATTATCAACAAATTCTGAAATTTTATCATCTTCAATTCCGGCTACAACGCCTTGTGTCTGCAAAGCGCGTTTTATTGTCTCTGAAGAAATTTCTGCGCCACTCATAGAAGGAGCTGTTACAGTAATAGTGGCTTTCATTTCATCTTTAGAGATGTCTACCGCCATTAAAGCATCTCCTGCGCCTACGTGTTTATATTCACCTATTGGCTGGTATTCTCCGTTTGTGCCTTCTTTAACAAATTTTTTTATTTGATTTTCTTCAATTGCAACAGTGTCAGATCGTCGTGCAGAAGCTATTACTTCATGGAAATCAACTGGTTTTCCTGAACCTTCTGGCTTTACAATTTTTAAGCAGATCTGGGAAGAAAAATGCCGAATGTAAAACATTCCATCTCTGTCAACGACCTTTGTCTCTTCATCCATTTCCTCATTTGCGAATAAATCATCAATTTTAGTTTTTTTATTTTTAGCAGCCAATATTGGATTTTCATAGACTCTAATAACCCAAGGCTTTTTTGCAAGACCAACAAAACCTTTATAACCTTTTTCCTCAATTTCATATTCTAGGTTAGATACTTTAGAATTTAACTGCACAGCGGCATCTGCAAGAGCTTCATCAAGTGTGTCGGCATTAACTTCAACACTTTGAATACCCTTGTCATTCTGGAGACGTTGCTTCATGTCTAAACGAATTTTATCCAGAGTGACCATGATTTCTCCTTATAGAATACCTTTTCTTAAATTTGTAAGTTTTGCCCTAAGATGCAAATTTGCCTTTGTATGAAGTTGGCTTATTCTGCTTTCGCTTACATTCAGAACCTGTCCTATTTCTTTAAATGTCAAGTCTTCATGATAGTATAATACAATAACCATTTTTTCATTTTTTGGAAGTTCGTTTATAGCCTGAATAATTACTTTTCTAATTTCTTCACGTTCAACTATAACATCTGGATTTAAACTGTTAGGGGCTTCTATGCTGTCTCCTATTGACATATGGTCATTGTCATCACCGGAATACCAAACATCATTCAATGAAAGGACACTAGTACCGCTAACTTTCATAATTGTATTTTGATATTCGCCTTCAGTAATGCCCATTGCGCCTGCAATTTCAGAGTCACTTGCGGAGCGGCCAAGCTTTGCCTCTAGGTCTACAATTGTATCTTCAATTTCACGGGACTTTTGTCTTACAGAGCGTGGCACCCAGTCAAGCTGCCTTAATTCGTCAAATATTGCTCCACGAATTCTTGTAACTGCATAAGTTTTGAATTTTACATTTTTATCTGGATCAAATTTGTTAATTGCGTCAAGGAGACCAAACTGACCAAATCCAACCAAATCATCAAATTCAACACTTTCTGGCATTCCAGTAGAGACTTTTCCTGCGACATATTTTACAAGCGGCATATATTGGCGTATAAATTTATCTCTTATTGCACTTGATTTTGTCTTTTTAAATTCGTGCCAAAGTTCTTCTTCTGTTTTTTCTTCAGTAAGTGAATTTCCCATGCTCCACACCCTTTTTATTACTCATCTTTTTTAAGAAGTGTCCTAATCGCCTTAGCCATAGTTTCTGTATCATGACTGGCAGCTTTGGATCCGTCAGGAAATTTTGCTGTCTGTGAACTTTCATGTGTTCCCGATTCAGCAAAATCACTATCTTCAATTAAGTTATTATCTTCTGCTTCTGATTTATCGTCAGAGGCTAGATTGCCAATGTCAGGAAGAGTGTCAATTTCTTCATCAAGAGTTCCCTCTGATTTAATTCCACCAGACTTTTCTGATGGGTTTTCATTTGACAAACTTTCTTTTCCTTTTGCAAATGGCTGCTCTAAAGAAACTGGCTTAAAAGCGCCAACTGCATCTTTGTCCTGCTCTTTTACAGCAGAAGTTTTGTCATCTTCAAAAGAAACATCTACATCGGACGTTTCTTGTTCATTATTTTTCCCTGTCTGCAAAGATATTTTATCTTCTTTTTCAAGATTATGCTTATTATTTGCAACAAAGAACTGAGGACCTTGACCGTCATCAGGAAGACTTTCATCATTTATTGTTATGTCAACTACAGAACCTGTTTTCTTAGATTCTGAAGAAGGACTTCCTTCATCATTTTCTTCTGAAAGAAATTTTTCATATAAAAAACTTATTCCTATACCAAGCCCTGCAAATATTACCGCAAATATGGCACCTCTTAGCAGAGAAAAACCAAACTTGTGAGTCGCAAGCAAACTGATAAGAAATGACACTGCAAAACCGAAAACAGCCGGTATGGCAATGTTTTTAGCTTTTATCATGTCCTTTCCTCCCAATTTATCTTATTAGAGTACGGTAAAATTGTAAACAGGTCAAGTTCCATATATTTTACCATCTATTTCTTCTTACCACCAAGAAATTTCTTAAGAAAGCTTGATATTCCCTCTGAACTTGAAATATCAGTTTTTTCTATTCTGCCAATGATATGCTTAATGCAAACAGCGGGCTTTGAAGTAGGATTTACAACAATGAACGGCTTTTGGCGAATTACAGAAGCTTGAACCACAGGGTCATCATAGACAAATCCTATATAGTCAACTTTGTAATTCAAGAACTGTCCTACAATAGTTATTATCCTGTCTGAAATTCTTTTTCCTTCATCAGCGGAATGAACTCTGTTAACAAGAAGCTTTAAGTTGATGTTCTGATTGACTAGCTCCGTTGTTATGATTTTTATAATTCCGTATGCATCTGTTATTGCAGTAGGCTCAGGCGTTGTAACAACATAAACTTCATCAGCAGCGGCTACAAACTGCAATACATTGTTCGCAATGCCTGCTCCTGTATCTATTATTATTATATCAGCATTTGAAAGTTTTGAAAATTCTTTTGCAAAATAATCAAGCTCTTCTACCGTAAGATTTGCTATTTTTGAAAAGCCGTTTGCACCGGCAATGAATTTAATGCCAAACTCAGTGTCTAGAATTATTTCATTCATTGTGTTCTGATGATTTATAACTTGCATTAAGTTGTACTGAGGAACAATGTTAAGCAGGACATTTACGTTCGCCATGCCCAAGTCACCGTCAATAAGAATAACTTTTTTGCCAGCCTGAGCATAAGCAATTGCCATATTAACTGCGATATTTGTTTTTCCAACACCGCCCTTGCCACTTGTAATTGCAATTATTCTTGTCTTTTGCTTAGGTTTTGAAGATGATGAGGAAGTTGCTTCTGTTTGATCTTTTTTATCATCCTGCATTAAAGCTCGTAATTCGTCTGCTTGTTCGTCCATTTTGTTTACTCCTAGAAACTAAGATTACTAATTTAAAAATTTCTTTGTATCTTCTTGATTAAATTTTTCATCAATATGACTTCGGTCTATTTCAAAATCGCTTAACCGTGTTAAAAAATAAACAGCTGATGCCTTTTCTATAAATCTTGGAACCTTTTGCCCGTCTGTAATCCAAGAAATTGGCGTTTGTTTTTCACTTAGTACGCTTAATACATTTCCAAAAGAAGATGTCTCGTCGCATTTTGTTATAATAACACTTTGGTAATTAAACGACTCGTAAGTTTTTAAAATTCTTTCCAAATCTTTAGCCTTTGTTCCTGCAGAAAACGCTAGAAACACATCTGGGTGAAGCTCCGGCACTTCTAGAATTGAACGCATCTTGCCAATATTTTCAAAATCGTTTGGACTGTAGCCGCTTGTGTCAATTAAAAGATAATCCAATTTTGCCCGGTTTTCATCAAATATTGTTTTTAAATCATCTGTTCTTTCTGCAACTTCTACCTTAGAGCCTAAAATTTCTCCATAGCGCTTTAGTTGGACTTCAGCACCTACACGAAGTTTGTCTATTGTTATCATCATAACTTCTGGTCGCTTTTCATTTTTATTTTTTGCATCTAGAATTATATTTGAAGCAAGTTTTGCAACTGTAGTTGTTTTTCCAACACCTGTAGGACCAACAATAATAATTACATGAGGCGGTCGGAACGTAACAGGCTTTGCAATTTTTATGCCTTCCCCTATCCAGTCTACCACAGCATTTTTTATTTTATTAAAGTCATCTAGTTCTTCAAGGCTAAATTCATTTCTAATTTTTTCTGAAATTTTATTTATATAAGAAATAGTAAATTCGTTAGACTCTAGAAGTTCTTCTATTTTTTTTATTGTAGCAGGCTTTTCTTTTTCAGAGGAAGTCTGAGAAATGCTTTCAAGTTTTTCAGAAAATTCTTCTGAAATCTTATCAAGTTTTTTTGCAATTTGCGCCATTTGAATTGTGTTTGTAATAGAAGAATCTGTTTTTTTTAGCAGCTCATCTCTTGCCCGCTGAAAATCATCATTGGAATTGACAGTTTGATTTTTTTGAAATAACATTGATTGGTTTGGCTGATTCACAATGTATTGCAGCTGAATAACTTCATGCTGTCCAAAGCCAAGAAATCCACCCTTTAAAATAGTCTTTTGATTTATTATTTGATAATTTGTTCCATGTTTTGCATAAAGCCGTCTTTTACAATCATCAAGTGACGGACCTTCTATTTCAAATTGCACTGCACCTGTTTTTTCGTTATACATTTATTTCTCCAAATGATTCAATTTTTATTTGGCTTCCTGCAGCTACAACTTCATTTATTGAAAGAACTACAATTTTAGGCATGTCCCTCTCTGTAGCTGATTTAGTTAAATATCTTACTTCTGAAGCGCAAAGGATAATTGGTATATATCCACGATTGTTCATTTCTACGATTGAATCGCTTACAACTTTTGTAAACTTTCTGCCATCAACAGGGTCAAATGCAACGTATGGCTTTTCACCAAGATTGCTTACTTTATGCTCAAGAATATTCTGGGACAAAGATGGCGACAAAGTAAGAACGTGAAGTACTTTATTTTCATCAGCATATTGAAGACATATTTGAAGACCAAGAGCCTCTCTTACTTTCTCTGTAATCAAAAAAAGATCCTTTGTTATAGGAGCAAAATTTGCCAATGTTTCAAGAATTGTAACCATATTTCTAATGCTTACTTGTTCTGCTAAAAGATTTTTTAAAATCATTTCTATTTCGCCATAAGTAAACGGATTCTTCCCTGACATTACTTCATCTACTACAACAGGAGTTGTTTCTTTTACTTTTGCCATTATGGCGCTTACTTCCTGACGACCTAAAATGTCAGCGGCATGATGCCTTATTATTTCTGTAAGATGTGTTGCAATAATAGTTGGTGGGTCAACTATAGCATATCCTGCGCTTTCTGCTTCTGATCTCTTGTCTTCTGGAACCCATATTGCATCCATTCCAAAAGAAGGGTCTTTTGTTTTGTCGCCTGCAATTTCTTTATTTTTTGGAACATTTCCTGTGTTAATGCACATGTAGTATCCCAACCGAAGCTTGCTTCTTCCTTCTTCTATGCCCCTAATTTTGAATGAATATTCGCTTGGATCAAGAGACATATTGTCGCGTATTCTTATTGGTGGAACAACAAGGCCTAAGTCCAAAGCCGATTCCCTTCTTATTTTTGTAACACGCTCAAGAAGTTCTGCTCCTTTTTCCTTATCTACAAGTGGAATTAAAGCGTATCCTAAATCTAGAGAAAGAGGATCCAATGTAACTATTGGAGAAACATCATCAGGATTGCTTCCTGTCTGATTTTTAGATTTTTCATTTTGAATGTCAGCAGCTTTTTTTACTTCTTCCTTTTTCTTCATTTTCTGCATACGAATGCCTAGGTATATAAAAAGCCCGCCTACAGGAATTAAAAGCATTGCAGAAAGGTTATGGAAAGCAAGCCCCATAGCAATAAGAGTTGCTCCCACAATTAAGTACATAGTGCCGCTTACAGAGAATTCTCTCTTAAGCTGATCTCCTATCATTTCCTTGGCGTTGCTGCCAGTTACAAGAAGACCTGTCGCAAATGAAAGCATAAGTGAAGGAAGCTGAGACATAAGTCCGTCGCCTATTGTAAGCTTTGCATAGCTGTTTATAGCTGAAGAAAAGTCCATTTTTCCAAACACCATGCCTGTTACAATGCCACCAACAAGATTGAGCACTGTAATAAAAATGCCGGCCTTAACGTTTCCGCTAACAAATTTAGAAGAGCCGTCCATTGCTGCATAGAATGCATTTTCCTTTCTAATTTCCGCCTTTTGCTTTTTGGCCTCTTCTTCTGTTATTGCTCCTGCGTTAAGTTCGCTTTGAACGTCGAACATCTTGTTGTTCATGCTGTCCAAAGTAAAACGTGCTGCAACTTCAGAAACACGGGAAGCTCCTTTTGTAACAACAACAACCTGCACGACAATAATTATTATAAAAATTATAAAGCCTACAAGAACATTGTCTCCTGTTACAATATTCGCAAATGACTTTACCATTTCACTTTGTTCAGACATGTTTATAGCACCACCGCTTCCTGTCACCGGATGGGTCAGTATAAGTCGTGTTGATGAAATATTTATTGCAAGTCCAAATAATGTCGTAAAAAGAATTACCCGAGGAAAAGAAGAAAAATCCGCGGCATTAGGAGTATAAATAACAGTTAAAAGAATAATAAGTGAAATAGCAAGGTTTATTACCATTGCTCCATCTATAAGCGCTTTTGGCAGCGGCAAAAACAAAAGAAGAACAGTTACTACAACAGCAACTGCAACAGCATTTGTTTGCATTGAGTTTAAAAAATTGTCCCAAAACTTCGGCCTGTTTGCCATTAAGTCCCCACCCACAGCAAGCATTCGGATTTATTGAATCCTACATCTTTTTTTTATTTTTATTCATATATCCTATTTGAGCATATACAATGGATATTGTTTTCATATAGGATTCTGGTATTATATCACCAACTTTAGTATCTGTATAGAGACCACGGGCAAGAGGCCTGTTTTCTATAACAGGAATGTCATTTTCGTAAGCGATTTTCTTCATATTTAGAGCAAGATTGTCTTCACCCTTTGCTGTTATTTTTGGAGCATCGTCAACTCCGGCTTTGTATTTCATAGAAACTGCAAAATGAGTTGGGTTTGTAATTACAACATCAGATTCCTTTACAGCTTTTGGAATATTCTGTTGAAGCATTTCACGTTGAGCCTGCTCTAGATGTCCTTTTACTTCAGGATCTCCATCCATGTCCTTATACTCTTGCTTTACTTCCTGTTTTGACATTTTCATTCTTTCAATAAATTGTCTTTTTTGAACAATATAGTCAACTACTGAAATTATAAGCAGAAAAATTGCAGATGTAATTAAAAATTGTGCTGTCATAGAGCTTATTTGCTTTAACGCAAGACGCGGACCACCTGTGTAAATTAGGCCCATTAATGTATCTTTATTCTTGTTTATTATTATATAGGCAATTATTCCAAGAACTATAACTTTTACAATAGACTTTGCCACATTGAAAATTCCTTCAAAAGAAAAAAGAGTCCTCTTAAAATATTCACCAAAATGTGGCACAAGCTTGTCAAATTTTGGCTCTATGATTTTTGTTACAAACATAAAGCCTTTGTTTTGAATTAAGTTTGACATTACAGCGGCAAAAGTTCCAAGAAGCGCAAAAGGTATTGTCAGCTCAATAAGGTATTTTAAAAACATATATAAATTTCTTTTGTCAAATACATTAGAATCTGTGGAATTTGTAAAAAAGAATTTAAGCATTTCTTCTAGCTTTTGCTCAATCCACGGAGACATTATGACAAGCAAAATGACATTTACAAAAAAAACAATAGTGCTGTTAAGCTCCTGGCTTTTTGCAACACGGCCTTCTTTTTCACGAGCTTGACGAAGCCTGTACTCTGTTGGGTCTTCTGTCTTGCCTTCATCTTCAGCGGCAAACCATTGCAAATCTATAAATGTTTGGCTCAAGTAATGCCTCCTCCGCCCATCTTTATAAAAAGCAACTGAAGCTGCTTAAAGCCCTCTGTAAAACTGGAATTAAAGAAATTTATAAGAACAGGCAATAGTGAAAGTATAAGAAGGAACGAAGTGATTATTAAAACGGCAAAGCCTTCTGACATTAAGTTCATTTGAGGTGCAGCTTTTGTCATTACGCCAAAAACAATATTTATAATTAAAAGAGTTCCCATAATTGGAAGAGCTATAATAAGAGCATCTTTAAATAATGTTGTCAGTCCGCCCAGCATAAATTTTGCAAGCTCTTCATTATGATTTACAATTGAAAAAGCATTTAATGATTTGAAGCTTGTAACAAGGCCGCCCAAGAATAATTTTTGAAACCAGTTGTTTTGCAGAAAAACAAGCATTGCAATATAATTAAAATACTGTCCCATAAGAGGATTTTCAACTTGATTCATGGAATCGTAAACTTCACTTGCGCTGAATCCCATTTGAAATGAAAAGAACTGGCCCGCTGTGCTAAATGCCGCAAATATAATTGAAATATAAAAGCCTATGATTATTCCAATCATGCCTTCGCCTAAAAGAAGCATTATGTAGTCTAAGTTGAAGCTGCCTTCTGACGTTATGTATTTTGAGTAATCTGCATAAGCGCCTGAAGATAAAGAAACTTGTGGAAAAACTATAAAAGCCATATAGCCCGCAAGCGCAACTTTTGCAATTCTAGGAATATTTCTAGAAGAAAGCAAAGGAAGTGTCATAATAAGCGCAAAGCACCTTACCGCTACGAGAAGAAAAACTGGAGCATTTCTAACAATACTCTCTAACATATTTTATTTTGCCATTTCAGGAATTAACTTGAAAAGATTTATTGTATAGGTGCCCATTGAAGAGAACATCCAAGAGCCTAACAAAACCAATATTAAAAGTGTAGCTACCAATTTTGGAAGAAATGTCATTGACTGCTCTTGTATAGAAGTAACAGCTTGAAAAATTGCAATTATAAGACCTATTATCAATGTTGCGCCTAAAACAGGCAGGCAGAGCTTTAAAACTTGAACAACACCGCCTTGAAGAAGATTAATAATTGTATTTAAATTCATCTTTTACCTTCTATTTATAAGTTATCACTTTATTTAATAACACTCTGGAAAAGCTCCTGTGTCAAAAGCCCCCAGCCGTCAACAAGAACAAAAAGCATAAGCTTAAACGGCATAGAAATCTGCACAGGCGGAAGCATCATCATGCCCATGCTCATAAGAATACTTGCAACGACCATATCTATTATCAAGAAAGGAATATAAAGCAGTATGCCTATTTTAAATGCAACAGTAAGCTCATGAAGAATATACGCTGGAATTAAAACATAAGTTGGAACATCTGCCATTGTGTTTGGTTTTTCAAGTTTTGCCATGTTCATAAAAGTCTTGATATATGAAGTGTCGTCCTTCATCTGGCTGTACATAAAAAGCCTTATTGGAGCCTCTGCCTTTGTATAAGCCTGGTCGAGTGTAATTTCATTGTTGGAAAGCGGCTTGAATGAATCATTGTATATCTGAGTGAACGTTGGCCACATGCAGAACATTGTCATAAAAATAGCAATTCCATTTAAAACTGCTGTTGGAGGAACCTGCTGCAAAGAAAGCGCTCGTTTAATAAAGTCAAGAACAATTGAAAAGCGAAGAAAGCATGTTACTAAAATAATAAGGCTTGGCGCTAATGTTAAAAGTGAAAGCAACAAAAGAAGCTGCACGCTGAAAGCAACCTGATTGCCTGTTCTTGGAGCTGTTGCAGAAATGCTTATGTTTGGAAAATCAAGGCCAGTGACATTTCCATTCATCTCTGTTGTTCCCTGAGTAGAGCCTTTTGGAAATTTCTCATTTCCAGAAGACTGTGAAGAAACTGGTATGATGCAAAAAATGGACATGAATGCGACCAAAATAATTTTTGGTAAATATTTTTTTCTAAAAACATTCCATGCTTTTTTCATTTTTGGTCCTCATCTTCATTAAGACGCTCGCGTTGTTTTTTTATCATATCCACAACGTTCTGAGAAGTACCGGAGAAAACGTTTCCTGTATTTTTCTTTTTATTTTCTTTTTGGGATTTTTCTCTAGGGCCATGTGGCATAAATAAATCAAGGACATCTGCAAAATTCACAGGTTTTTTTGTATTTTGATTTTTGTCAGCATAGAGATTCATGGCATCAATTAGTTCTTTATCATCTAATGTAGAAATTAAATCTACAGAACTGTCAGAAACTCCAATTATGTATGCATGATTTATACAAGTGACAATTTGAACTGATTTTCCAGGGCTTAAAGTTATTGAAGCTACTTTTCTTAAGAACGGATCATTTTCTGCTCCTGGCTTCATTCCTTTTTTCATAAACTTAAAGATTAGCCAAATAATTACAATAACAAGAGCAAGCGCTAAGATCATTCTAACAAAAACCCAAACACTGTTTACAGAATTAGTTGCTAAGTTATTTGTGTTTTCCGCGGGAGAATCTAATAAAAGTGTGTTTTCGTCTACTTGAGTTCCGTTTGTTGTATTTTGTTTTTCAATTGATGTTGCTGTTTTTTTATTAGTGTCTTTTTTTTGAGAAAATAATGGCTCGTTGACCATTAACAGAATTGAAGTAATTAAAAAAATTACTCCTCTTATTTTAGAATTTTTTGTCATGTCCCCACCCATTGTGCTGTAGCAGCCACCCCTGATTGCTACAGTCATTTATGTTTTTAAGATTGACTTGCCACGTGCTCCATTGCAGGAAGAATTTCAGTTACACGAACACCGAAGTTTTCATCAATAACTACAACTTCACCTTTTGCTATAGGCTTATGATTAACAAGGATGTCTACAGGTTCACCGGCAAGTTTATCAAGCTCAATAATTGTACCTTCACCAATGCTTAAAATGTCTTTTATAGTTTTTTTTGTTCGTCCAAGCTCTACTGTCATCTCCATCTGAACATCCATAATTAGACCGATGTTCCCTTGCTCTGGAGAATTATTTGCCATTTGAAGATTAGGGAACTGCAAAGACTGAACGTTTGGTGTGTTCATTCCCATGCTCATGCCCATGTTTGGCATCATTTGCTGCTGTCCCATCATTCCCATATTCGGCATCATCTGCTGCTGTCCCATCATTCCCATGTTTGGCTGACCGCCAGCTAGCTTTTGCATAGAAGCCATATCTTGAGCATTAAAAGTACCTGTTGACTGGCTTGCAGCAGGTGCAGGCTTTTCACCACCGCCCAATGCTTTTGCCATTCCGTCAGCAACAGTGTCGCTTACAGCTTCCCACATTGTATAAGGTGTTCCGTCTAATGTTACAGGATATGTAAAAAGAGCAAATTTATTTTGAGGCATTCTAACCATAGCTTTTGGCTGGTTGACGGCTTCTGGAGGATTTGTTGCAAGGCCTGGCAGTTTGCCGCTTTTGCTTAATTCTGTGATTTCTGAGCCAGAATGCTGTGAAACAACTTCGCTTATTACAGAAAGCGCCATTTCATCAAGATTTGGATTTTCTTCTTTGTTTATAAGGCTTACTAATTTTGTTGCAAATTCAGTTGAAAGAATAAATAAATGGTCACCGTTTAGACCAGCAGAAAAGTCTGCCATTACAGCAATTATTACTTCTGGAATTTTTGCTAAGAACTGATCTCTGTTAATAGACTCCACAGTAGGCTTTTCAACTTTGACTTCTTTGCCAGTCATAGTCTTTAAACTTTCTGCTAATGTATCTTTTATTCCATCTGCAAATTTAGATAAAGTTTCTATATCAATTTTTACAGCAGGAGTTGTTGATGAACTTCCACCTGAACTAAGCCCACCCATGTCAACGCCCGAAAGCAAAGCATCAATTTCGTCTTGAGATATAGCGCCATCACTCATAATGTTTCTTCTCCTTCTGCGGATAATTCTTCAAACTCATCTGCGTATGTTTCTTCTATTTTTCCAATGACCTGTACAGCCATTTTTTTACCAACTACACCTGGCTGGCAGTAAAATTTCTTCTTGCTGCCAACACTTAAAGTCAAAGCCTCTCCCACTCTGATATTTGTAAGCCGAACAACATCTCCAACTCTTAATCCAAGCACATCCTTAATAGGCAAATTTATGGAGCCTATTTCTGCAACAATATCCATTTCAACATCAGAAAGCTTTTCTTTTATTGTGCCCAAATACTGAGTTGTTGCTGTTCTTCTAACAGTGCTAAAGTAAAACTGTGTTGTTAGTTTTGAAACAATTGGCTCAATCACAATGTAAGGAATACAAATGTTCATCATTCCTTCCTCTTCACCAATTTTAATTTCCATTGTAATAAGAACAACCATTTCGTTTGGAGGAACAATCTGTGCAAACTGAGGATTTGTTTCTATTTGTCCAAGACGAGGGCGCAGATCTATAACCTGTGTCCATGCTTCTCTCATATTGGCAAGTATTCTAACAATAATACCTTCCATAACAGACTGCTCTATATCTGTTAAATCTCTGTTTACTTTTCCACCAGTGGCTCCTGTGCCGCCAAACAATCTATCAATCATAGTAAAAGTAATAGAAGGATCTATTTCCAAAACACCCATGCCCTTTAATGGATCCATATTTATTACGGCAAGTGTTGTTGGTGTTGGAATTGAGCGAATAAATTCCTCATAAGTAATCTGCTCTACAGAAGCAACATGGACATGGACAAGTGAGCGCAGCTGGGCAGAAAGGCTTGTTGTTGTAAGACGCGCAAAAGTCTCATGCATATTTGAAATAGTGCGCAACTGCTCCTTTGAAAATTTATCAGGACGCTTGAAGTCGTAAATTTTTATTTTTCTAGTGTCAGATACAGGCTTGAAGTCGTCGGCCTCACTTTCACCTGAACTGATTGCTTGGAGAAGTTGATCTATTTCATCTTGTGACAGAACTTCGTTCATGCCTTTTACCTACCAATTTATGTTACTGTTGAACAACATCTTTTGTCGTAAAACGAACATCTCTTATTTTTGAAGTTGTTAAAATATCATCATTAATTTGATCACGTATTTGCTGTCGTAAAACTTCTTCATTTTGAGGCTTTAGATCATCAATTGTTTTTTCAGAGAAATATCTTCTTAGAAAGTCTCTAATTTCTATAGTTCTAGCAGTAATTTCTGTAGACGCGGCCTTGTCATCTTTTTTATATCCAAGCGCAACTTGAATAATTACACTTGCAGGAACAGGATCGCTTGTTGTAGTTCTTATTTGATCAAGAGAAGTATACCAGTCAAATATTTCACGTTTTTCTGTAAACTCTTGTGAAATTGGAATTGAAGTTTGCTGCTTTCCACTTTTTTCTCTTATTGAAAGAACAACAATTACTATGGTAACAATAAGAATAATAGCAACAACACCAATAATTATCCATTTAATAAGTGTTGGAAATATTGCTTTTAAACCGCCACCTTTCTTTTTTCCAGAGCCAGCATCCGCATCAGTGCCTGCATCAGTGCTTTGATCTAAATCCGCATTTTCGTCTGCCATAAGTTCCTCCAATACCCACTTTTTCTTATAGAAGGCGTATCTTTATTTTATATGCCTTCTAGTCTATCATTAAAAATGTCCTTCGTCTAGAATAATTATATCAACCCTATTGTTATACGCTTTTCCTTGCTCTAAATCATTGCTGTACATTGGACGAGTGTCAGCATATCCTGCAATGGAAAATTCTTTTTCATCTACACCAAAATCCGCTAAATAATGAAGAACATTAGCAGACCTTGCTGCAGAAAGCTCCCAGTTGCTTGCAAATTTGCTGTCTGAAGGCACTGGACTGCTGTCTGTATGCCCTTCAATTCTAAACCTTCTGCCTTTCATTTCATCAGACGTAAAAAATTGAGAAAGTCGCAAGAAAGTTTCACGTGTTTCATCAACATCAATTTCAGCGCTTCCTTTTTTAAAGAAATTGTTTGCAGCAAGTGTAATAACAAGACCTCGTTCATCGCTTGTTATTGTTATTTTATTTGTTTTAATGTCAGGTGCAAAAATACTCACAGCCTTCTTTTTTGAAGTGCCTAAAGACTTGCCTTTATCCATTGAAGGCAATGCGCTTACAATGTTGCCTAAGTCAGAAAGTTTTCCTGGGCTTACAGACATTCCGCCGCCAGTGTTGCTGTTAGAAATTGAAGCTGAAAGTTCTGCCATTTGAACAGCATCTGCCTCGTTAGGATCATAGAGCATAACGAAGAAGCAAAGCATAAGAGTAATCATGTCTCCGTAAGTGCCTTGCCAAGATGTTGACGGCTTGGAAGGTTCTTTTTTTTCTTTTGCCATTCTTTACACTTCCCGCCTTAGTCTTTAATTACGTCTGCTTCTATTGTCTTACGTGTCTTAGGATCAAGATATGTAAGAAGCTTAGTTGCAAGAATACGAGGGTTGTCTCCTGCCTGAATTGAAAGGACACCTTCTATTACCATTTCCTTTACCATCATTTCTTTTGAGTTCTGCCACATAAGTTTTTGAGCAAAAGGTCCCATAAGCCAGTTAGCCATCATGGAGCCGTACAATGTTGTTACAAGAGCAACAGCCATGTTAGGTCCAAGTGAGCTTTTATCCGCCAAGTTATTCAACATACCAATCAAACCAATAACTGTACCCATCATACCAAAGCCCGGTCCAAAGCCTGCCCACTGATTTACAACGTTTATTCGTTCAAAGTGCCTGGCTTCTATTTGAGACATTTCATTTTCCATAATTGTTCTAATAATTTGACCATCTGTTCCATCAACAACAAGTCTTAGCCCTTCTTTCAAGAACGGGTCGTCCAAGTCGTCAAGCCCTTCTTCCAAAGCAAGAATACCTTCTCGCCTTGCCTTTTCAGCAAGCGCCACCATGTTTGGAACAAGCGTCTTTTCTCCATAGTTGAATGTTTTAAAGGCTCTGCCCATGTTTCCAAAAATTCCAAGTGCTTCATTTAAAGGAGCAAGAATAAACAAGGCTGCGTAAGAGCCACCTACAGTTACAAACAAAGATGGAATATCAACAATACCCATCAAAGTACCGCCGGAAGTTAAAACACCAATAAGAATACAGGCAGCACCGCCCACCATACCGATTAATGTAGCTATATCCATTTATGCAACGACTCCTTATAATTCTTGTTTATATATGCCTATACGCTGTCTGTAGGCTATTATTCTGTCAATAATTTCTTCTGGTTTGTCTTTAACCACTACTGTTTTTCCAGACAGCATAGTCAGCGTCAAATCAGGTTTTTCTTCCATGCTTTCAATTTGATGAGGGTTTATCCAATACTTTTTTCCATTTAATCTAGTCACTTCAATCATAACTTTATATAATGTATTGTATTGAAAAACACGTCAAGGGCTTTTATAAAATTTTATTTAAAACCACCATTTTAATTATCGGAACATAAAAGATGTTAATTTAGTGAAAAATAATTTTGCGTTATCTTCCTCAAATATAACAAGAAAAATATTGAGAATTCGCGGAAATAGCTGTAATGTTTTAAATGAATGAAATAAGTAAATCAGGAAGGTGATTTTATGAAAAGCAAAATACTGGTAATTGAAGATGTGCCGGAAATGGCCCAGCTTGTCTGCATGTATATGGAAAACGCAGGATTTGAAAGCGAATCTTGCGAGACAGCTGAACTTGCTTTGGAAAAATTGCAAAAAGGATATATACCAGACTTAGTTCTTCTTGATTTAAATCTTCCTGGAATGAGCGGACTTGATTTTCTAAAGAAGTTCCGTGAAAGCTACAAGACAACAATTCCTGTAATAATTGTTTCAGCCCGCGATGCTGATGAGGATATAATAACAGGACTGGGATATGGAGCCGATGAATTTGTAACAAAACCATTCAGCCCAAAAGTTCTTGTGGCACGAGTTCAGGCAAAACTAAAACGTCAGGCAGAAACAGAGGCTTCTGTTGAAGAGACAATTAATTTCGGAGAATTCACTCTTTACTGTAACAGCTGCCTGTTAAAGAAAGGAGCTGAAAAAATACCACTTTCAACAAAAGAATACGAGGTTCTTGAATACTTGTGCCGCCACGCAGGAGAGCCGCTTTCTCCAGAAACTATATACAACAATGTTTGGAAGGCTCAATACGGAGACATTACAGCAGTGGCAGTTTACATACAGCGCCTAAGAAAGAAGATTGAAAAAGATCCTTCTAACCCAAAGCATATTACAACAATGTTTGGCATGGGTTATAGGTTTGACAAATGAAAATAAAATCACAGCTCACTTGCTTCATTATAGGAATAATTATTGTACCTCTTCTTTGCATATTAGTTCTGCCTACATACCACTACCTTTCTTCACCTCAAAGATTTCTTCTAAAAGGATATGATGAAATACGTTCGATTGGCAGCATGAACATGACAGAGACAGACTGGGATGACATGAAAGACCAGCTTGATAGAATTCCCCCAAATGTACAAACAATTGTTTATCTTGATAAGATTATTGTGATTTCTACAATTCCAGAACTTCCTGCCGGCACTGTAATAGAACCAGAAGAACTATTTAATTTCATACGGTCAACAAGCGAAACTTACGACTATCAGTTCCAGGCTCCTCAAAGGCACAAATCAAATATAGATTTGAATATTGAAGACACTGAAGAAAACAGTGCACTGATAGAAAAAAGCAAAACGAAAAAAAGATCAAAGCCTTTCATGGTTTTAAGCAGGCAAAAAGTAATTGATGAAAAAAAACATTTCATAGACAAGTTCTACCTTTCTCTATTCTTAGTCTTTATTGTTTTTGAAGCGTTCTGTATCTTCATGATTATTCAAATTTCAAGGACAATAACATCATCTATTACAATACTTGAAAAAAACACGCAGAGGATTGCGGCTGGCGAACTTGACATAGAGCTTGAAAAGCCAAAAAAAAGTAAAAACAGCAATGAAATAACTTCACTTACAGAAAGCCTGGAAAAGATGAGGCTGTCATTAAAAGAAGACCAGGAGCGCCGCTCGCGCTTCATTATGGGGCTAAGCCACGACTTAAGAACACCTGTAGCTCTTATTAAAGGCTATACAGAAGCTATTACAGACGGTGTTGTCAACAACCACGACTCTGTTATGAAGTCCCTTTCTATAATTCACCAAAAGGCAGACCAGCTTGAGTCTATGATAAACGACTTAATCAATTATGTAAAACTGAATAACACGGAATGGCGGCAGAAATTAGTTCCTGAAAACATAGAAAAGCTTCTTACTGATTTTGCAAAAACATCTGTTTTAACTTCTGAAGTTTATAAAAGAACTATAAACACTTCAATAACAATAAATCCTAACTTAAAAGTGCCAATGGACAAGACTCTCTTTAACAGGGCCTTGGAAAATATCTTTAGCAATGCTATGAGGTACACAAAGGACGGCGACACAATAACAATAAGCGCCACAGAATCTCCCGAAAACATAATAATTGCAATAGAAGACACCGGTGTTGGAATAAGCGAAAAGGACATTGCAAATATCTTTGACTTGTTCTACAGAGGAACAAATTCCCGCCGCGAGCAAGGTATGGGCATTGGCCTAAGCGTTGTAAAAAATATAATAGACACTCACGGGTGGAACATAGATGTAAAATCAAAGCTTGGAGACGGAACAGCGTTTATTATTACAATTCCGTTAATCAACAAAATTGAAAACAAAAATACAACTGCTTAAGGGATTTCTAAATAAAAGCCATTAGAAAAGTGTTTAAAAGCAAAATACCGTCTTTTGTCAAGCTATAAAACGTATCACCTTGTATACTTTTATACACCTTTATATAGTTTTTATTATAAAATTCATCAAAAGTGCCATTTGTATTCATCATTCTTTTTTGTAAATCACCAAAATAAGGAGGTACTAATCTAAATTTTTTTTTGTAAGTTAGAGCGCTTACTCCATAAATTGTACGAAGCCCCATCATTAAATATTCAAATTCCTCTGTTTTTAAAGAAAGCTCTTCAGTTTGAAAAGGTAAAACTTTTCCAATAACACCATTTTTTTTATAATTAAGCCAAAAGTCAACATATTTTTTTATATCAGTTGTGTTTGTGTGCCTTATGCCGCACTTTCCTGTAAAATTGTAAACAGAGCCGCACGCACCCGCTCCACATCCAATGTAGTCACTTTGGTTCCAATAAGCCATGTTGTGAACGCTTTCGCATTTGTCCTTTGCAAAATTAGAAACTTCATATTGAGCATAATTATTTTCTTCAAGCAAATCTCTTCCTAAAAGCCAAAGACGGTCTGCTTCCTCGCTATTATAATTTTCTCCGCTTGAAATTCTTTTTTGCAAAGGAGTGCCGTCTTCTATTGTCAAAGTGTAAAGTGAAAAATGATTTGGGGAATAAGATATAAGTTTTTTTATTGTATTAAGATATTCATTTTCTGTCTGGTTTGGAAGGCCAGCTATAACATCAACATTAAGCTGCCCCTGCCACAAAGACTTTACTAAATCAAGCGCTTCTAATGCTGTTTTAGAAGAGCAATGCCTATGAACATTTTGCAACGCATCTTCACATAGGCTTTGAATACCTATTGAAAGCCTATTTACACCAGCTTTTTGCAACGATTCCAGCTTGTCCTCAGTTATAGATTCTGGGTTCATTTCTACAGTGATTTCTTTTGTCTGGCACTTACTTGCAAGTCTTCTAATGCTTGAAATCAAGTATTCAAACTGCTCAGCAGAAAGAAGGCTTGGCGTTCCACCACCAATATAGATTGTGTTCCAATCTTTTATTTGATATTTTTGTGATTTATATTTAGTTTCTTCAATGATCGCCTCGACATAATCATTTGATATTCCTGTTTTGCAAGGCACACTAAAAAAATCACAGTAGTCACATTTTGAAACACAGTAAGGTATATGTATATATAGAAACATTTTAGAGTATTAGAAAAAATGTATTTTAGTAAAAGGAAAATATTGCATAATAACCTTTCCTTTAATCTGTTTAGAATTAACAGCACCCCATATTCTAGAGTCTGATGACTCTATTCTATTATCAGCTAAGACAAAATATTCATTTTCATTTAGTGTTTTTTCTGTAAAAGAACTTATGCTTCCAATACCATCCCATTCGGCAGGCACTGAATAAATTTTTACAGAGTAAGGCTTTTTTACAATTTCAAATTCTGTTAAATAATTATTTTCATTCTTTGGTTTTATGTATAGAACATAGTCCTTCATGTATATACTGTCGCCAGGAAGCGCAAGGACTCTTCTTACACAAGGCTTACCTGAAATTTTCTTATTATCACCAAAATGATATTGCTGAGCTGTAAAAAAACCTGTGATTGTGTTTACAATTTTCATAAAAACAGAAGGATTATAATTATCAGAACGGCCAAGAAAAATTATATCGCCTCTTTGTGGTGTTCTTGAAAGAGGAGTAACAAAAACAGTGCCATTTTTTGAAATGTCAGTTTCCATTGAATCTGATCTAACTAAAACAGGAAACAAAATTAAGCTAAAAAAAAGAGAAAGAAATAAAACTATAGAAACAATAATTATAAAAATTCTTGAATTACGATGTTGTTTTTCTCTTTTAAGCTCATAAGCGTATTCATAAACATTTTGCTTCATTTTTCCATCCTGTATAAAATACTATAATATCATATAGCATACAGCCTTGCAAGGCATTGTAATATAAGATATATTATAAAGTATGACCGAAGGCTGTAAGCTTATTGCACAGAATAAAAAAGCTCATTTTAATTACTCAATTGAAGATTCCATTGAATGTGGAGTTGAACTTGTTGGAACAGAAGTAAAATCTGTAAAGGCAGGAGCAGTTTCTTTTGCAGACAGTTTTGCAATTATAGAAAATGGTGAAGTTTGGATGCAGAATTTTCATATTTCAGAATACAGCTACTCTTCTGTTTTCAACCATGATCCAGACCGTAAAAAAAAGCTTTTGCTTCATAAGGAAGAAATCAAACGGCTTACACGTAAAGTAGATGAAAAAGGCTACACTCTTATACCTCTTGATTTTTATTTAAAAAAAGGAAGGGTAAAAGTTACTTTAGGCATATGCAAAGGCAAAAAGCAGTTTGACAAGCGAGCGGATATTCGAGACAGAGATGTCAACAGGGAATTGGCGCGTGAATTCAGAAACAACCTTCAGCGTTAATGATTTTATAGGAGAGTTAAGAGTGGCAAAAATCAGGGCCGCACAATTTATTTTCCTCTTCTTTACTTCAGCAGTGTTTTCCGCAACACGAGTAGATTTTTATAAGACTGTGTCTGCATCACAAGACACAAATATGATTTCTATGACTACAGACCTGTTTTACAACCAAATGCAATCACTAGACGGATATACTGTAACAGATAAAAGGGAAACTTCTTATTCCTCAAGCACAGAGTCTTCAAGCGTTATTTCATTTTATGCAGAAATTCAAGAAAGCAATGAAGGAAGCTGGATTTGTACATTAAATGCAATAAAAAACAGCAATGGAAAAAATGTAAGCGAAACAAAAAAATATGCCTCTTATTACAAAATTTTGCTTGATGCCAAGTCATCTCTTGAGAATTTACTAGCCTCACTTGATGACAGCAATTCCTTTCCTCAAAATGAAAATAAAGGCAAAAACTTTGAAAACACTTCACTTTCTATAGAAAAATTAGCAGGCACTTGGACAGGGGAACCTCTTGTTGACAAAATTGTTTTGCTTAAAGGCGGCAGAGGTTTTGTAATTTTTAAAAACGGCGCAAGCATGAATATTTCTGTTACAGTTTCTGGAAACAATGTTTTAATTAAGCAAACAGGAAAGTCAAACGCAAGCTATTTTCCTGAGATTCCAAGAAATGTAGCCTTGCAAAACGCCGGCTCAGCGGAGCCTGTAGAATGGACAATGACTCTCACTTCACAAAATACACTTTCAGGTAAAAAAAGCACACTTGTTTCAGACGAATCTTCGTCAACTGGTGTTTCAAGAGGCGAGATTTCTGTTGTTTGGAATAGAAAATAAAAAGTTGTTTCTTTACAGAAAGAAATTCATCCACTTATGTCGGAATGACAGAATTTACATATGCAATTTATATTTTAACAGAGCCTTGACGTAGGACTTTAATTTCACCATTACAGATAGAAACAATTGTTGAAGGCAGAGCTCCTTTTTTGTCACCGTCATTTATAAGCAAATCAACTTCTTTATTGAACTCTTCATCTATTTTTTTAATTTCATCAATTACAGGCAAACCGCTTCTGTTGACACTTGTGCTGTAAATTGGTGCTCCTGTTTGCTCTATGACATCACGAATCCATTTGTCACCAGGACATCTAAAGGCAACTGTAGCAACCTCATCTGCAAGCTGGCTGTTTTTTTTACAATTAACAATTATTGTAAGCGCACCAGGCCACTTTTTCAAAAGGCTTTCTGGGATTTTATCATCAGTGTATAAATAAATATCATTTGGTTTTGAAATCAACTGAATAAGAGGCTTTGTTTCTGCCCTGCCCTTTATAGCTCTAATTCTATAATCAGTTTTGTATTTGTTTTTATTTGATGCCAAATCAACTATTCCACTAAATCCATAAACTGTGTCTGTTGGAATAATTGCAATGCCGCCTTCTTTTAAAATTTGAGAAGTTTTATCAACTGAATCTTTTTCTGATTTATTATATTTCATAAGCTTTTACACTTTTTAACACATCATTTTTTTTATGGTGATTTATTTCAATTTTTCCTTTTGAAATATCATACATTAACAATATAAAATAAACCAGTACAAAAATTATTATGCCTAATGATTTACATCCAAATTCTGAAAAATATTTAACAGGCTGAACTTTTTTGACAGTGCCAGGATTAAATATGTGAGTTTCCTTTGGAGCAAGCCCGCTTATCTTAACAAGTTTTTCACCTTTACCAACATATCCAAGTTTTCTGGCATACGCTGCAATTACATCTTTATCATTTTGCAACGCAAGAGTTTCCATTGTCAGCTCATCATTTATCTTTTGAATTTTAGCTGTGTTTGCGCTTAATTCTCTTTTTTGATTTTGCAACTGTTTTTCAGCATTGAAGCCGTCACTTCCACATATTATTGAAACAAATACATAAAAGAAAGTGCCTGCGCATGCTGCAATTAAGAATCTAAAACTTCTCATTATAGAATTATAATCGGCACATTTTTACATTTCCTTAATATAATTATTGTGCTATACTAAAAAGGATAGTAGAATAATTTCATTTCTTATATTAAAATAATTGTGTTGAAAGCAGTGTTTTCTGCCGATATAGATAAATAAGTTATACTATAAAGGTATCTCTGAAGGCATAAGTTTTTAGAGGTTCACTATATTACAAGGGGATTTTAATATGAAAGATTCGACAGACAATAAAGAACTTGATCAATATGGCGTTTGGGTAAAGAAAACTTCAAAAGAACCTAATAAAGAAGCTTTAACCTCTTCCAAAAACGAAGATACCCTTTTACCTGATTTTTCCTTCTTGGATGATGCTTCAAACAATTATGCAAAAGATGATTCTAAAAATAAAAACAGCGACTTTGAGACAGAGGAAACTTCTTTAACGCCTGACGAACTTTCAAATATTGCTGTAAGCGCTGGAGACAATTCTTCTGAAAAGTCAGAAACTCCAACCTCCGGTGATGAAGAGATTTCCCTTGATGATTTTATTACCGGCGGTTTTTCAGATGATTCCCCTATAACAAACGAAGACACAACAAAAGCAGAATCAAAAGATAATAAAGAAAGCGCCGCTGACGGAGAAATTTCACTTGATGAATTTCTTGACACACCTTCCGCAGACACTGCAAAATCAGATTCTAAAAGTGAAGATATTTCTGTTGACGACTTTTTAGGCTCTGGTAGTTCTGCAAAACCTTCTTCCTCAGATGAAGTTTCTCTTGACGACTTCCTAGACACACCTTCTGTAGAAAAATCACCAAAAGAAGATGAAATAGTAGATGAAAATCCTATGGATATAGATTTGTCATTTGACGACACAATGAGTGTCCAATCGGAAAACAGTTCTGACAATGCAAATAAAACGGAAACTGAAACACCTGAGATTTCTGATCAAAAAGGAAAGGACCTGAATGGCACAGAAGAAATTGACATGTCCTCATTTAACGAGCCAGCTTCAAAAAATGCAGACGCTTCTAAGTCCACTGAAGTTAGCCTTGATGATTTTGACTCTCAGTTTGGCAACATTGTAGATGAAAATGATTCTTCAAAAGTTCAGAAATCTTCTTCTCATGAAGCAAAATCCGATAATTCAAATACAGAAGATATTGATCTTTCAGATTTTGGAATTGATGAAAGTTCAGAAGAAAAGAATGTTATTCTTCCTGGAACAGAGCCTAAGGAAAAAGTAAATGATAATGTTGATTATGAAATGAATGTATCAACAGATGATGAATCTTCTGTTGGTGGTATTGCCACAGAAACTTCTTCTAATTCTGATCAAGAAGAAAATGTTAATCTTGAAACAGAACCTGCTGCAAATGAAGAAAAAACTGAAACAAATGATGAAATTATTTCTTCAATTGATGTTTCCGCACCGGCTGATGATTTTGACGTTGATGAAATTATGAATTCGGTAAAAGATGAACAAGGAAAAACTGTTTGCATTGGTAAGACCGCTGATGCAATTGCAAAAGATGTTGAAACAGTTTCATTTGAAGATAACAAAAAGCCTACTGAAGAAATAAAACCTGAATTAATTGAAGATTTGAATGATGTTTCTACATTAGACGAGTCCGCTGTTGAAAAGACTATTCCTATTTCCGTAGAAAACGACTCTACTCCTAAGCAAAGTGAGGACAACACTGACTTTAACGACATTATCGAACAGCCGCAAGATTCAAAAGATATTCTTGACTATCTGCCTGATAATATTGCCTCAACAATATCAGATGTTGATAAAAAAGAAGATGCTGATGAAAATACAAATGCAATATTCCACACAACAGAAGTTGCTCCAGAAAATGATGTAGAAAGTATACCAAAAGAATTAGATGAAAAAGATATTGCAAATTCAATAAGCATTTTTGAGCCGGTGAATGCAGAAACACCAGTTGAAAACAACGACAGTCCTGCTTCTTTAGATGAAAATAATACTACAGCACAAGAAACTCAAGATGCAGAAAAAGAATCAAATTCTGAAATTGAATGCATATCTAAAGAAAACCATGATATTCTTGATAAAATAGCAAAGGATCTTGCTTCATTAAAAGATGAGATAAATGGTCTAAAAACAGAATTTGAAGATTTAAAGAATAACTCATCAGTTCCTGCAAATATTTCCACCAAGCAACAAGAAAAAGAAGAAGGCTTTTTTGCAGGAAATGATGAAGATGAAACAATTGCATTGAGTGGTGATGAGCTTAACAATATTTTGAATAATGCAGATTTTACTACTCCAAAATCAGTTTCAGATGATGATCTTAATGAGCAAAAAGAAGCCGTAGAGCCTGAATCTGTTGAAGCAGAAGCTGTAGAGCCTGAAGAATTAAAAGAAGAAACTATTACAGATAATATTTCTGAAAACAAAACAGAGCCTGCTGCTGACGAAGAAAAACATGACTCTGAAAGTCCTTTAGGTTCATTAGATTCATCACTAGAAATTCCAGATCAAGATGATTACGAATCAGATAATGGTTTGAAGATGGACTTTTCAAATGAAAAATTAGAGGAGCCTGTTTTTGACAATCTTGACTTAGGCAACTCAATTGAGCCAGAAACACATGAAGAAGATATTTCAATTCCAAAAGTTGATGACATTCTTGTTGAATCATCAAATTCAGATTTAATGGACTCAAACATAACTTCAGAAAATGATAATTCTAAAGCAGAAGAGCCAGTCGCTTCTGATGTTGAAGAAACAGAACCTTTACCTTTGGAAAACGAACAAACTTCCACAGATAATTTTGAAGAGCCAAAAGTTGAAGAACCATCAGATAATCTGAACAATGATTCAATTTCAAAACCAATTAATTTATTTAAAGAGGAAGAGCCTGCTGATATTACAGATGACAATTTAAACTATCTTTCTGAAGAGCCAAAAGAAGAAACTCCATCTATGAAAGAGCAGGAACTTCAGGAAGATAATTCTTCCACAGAGGATACAGAGCCTGTTGATTCTGTTTTTGATCAGTGGGGAAAGCCTTCTGAAGACAATTCTTTTGAAGAGTCAAAAGCTGTTGAACAACAAGAAGAACAAATAGAAGATAAAGAAGAGCCAGCTGATGAATTAAAAGCAGAAGAAATTGAGACGACAAAACCTGTAGTTAACAATACAACCTCTTCTGACAGCAATACAATTCCTTCAGACATGAAGCAGGAAATAAAATCTGTTCTTTCATACATGGATCAGTTGCTTGAAAATCTTCCAGAAGATAAAATTACAGAGTTTGCACAATCTAAGCAATTTGAAACTTATAAAAAACTCTTTAGTGAGCTTGGTCTTGCTTGATGGGATTATTAAATAAGATAACAAGCACTAATTCCGAAAAGCCGTGTTTTTCTACTTTTTGTAAGAAATACGGCTTTCTTCATGCTGGAATTTTTGGCATTGTTGACGGAATGTATATTCTCAAAAAAGTTTGTGGAATAGATGCAGAAACAATTTTTAAATCATTTTCTTCACCAGACTTTTGGAATGGAATAATTACCCAATCTGACAAATGGATTGATTTTAATAAAGAAGACAAGTCCATAAACTGCTTCTATCAATTTTTTAGCGAAGAAGCAAAAGATTATTTATATTCAATTCATTTTTTAAGATTTATAAACAACGATGAAACCTTATATTTTGCTTTTATCGAATATAAGAATGATTCTTCAATACATACAGAAAAGCCTAATATTTCTGAATATTTTATTTCTGATTTAGTTTTTAACACACAGTATTTTTTTTCTGTAAATAATAATTTTGACTCTTTAGAAGAAAAGATTTCTTCTAATTTAGATACAAATTCATGTACGTTAGCGCGTCTTTCTTTTGCAGATTTATTTTGTAAACTAGAGGAAAATAATAAATTAGTTACAGAAAATTTATCAAAGACTGTTGAAAACACTTTGTTTGAGGAAATTGTCTTTCTATTTTCTGAAGCATTAGATGAATTTAATATTTCTCTTCCAAAATCTAATTTTGAATTTAGAATTGCTTTATTTTCTGGAAGTATATTAAGCGGCTCTTTGCTCCATTGTCAGTTTATGCAACTATTGCAGCCAATATTCAACAGCATTATTGAAGATTCTGTTTTTGTTCACATAGTTGGTTTTACAAAGGATTCTTCTGAAATAAAGAAATTTCTTTTAGAGGCATAAAATTGAATGTTCAGTTTACAAACGCATCTAACGGGGAAGCTACATGTTCTGTAAACGGCATTCATTTGCACTCTTCTTACAATCCGTCTAAAGAAGCATCTAGATTTGTTGATTCTGTTAAATGTAATTTTTTGCCTGTTTATATTTTAGTAACAGGGCCTGCCCTTTCTTATTGCAACAAATATCTTAAAGAGTTGTTTCCAAACGCAATACTTTGCGCTGTTCATTATTCTTTTGATTTTTCTTCTGTTGATAAAATATGGAATAAGGTTTTTATTTACAACGATTCAAATATAAATTTGTCAGAAGAATTGTATTCATTTATGGGAGATGAAGGACTTGTTTCTTGCTTATTTTTATCTTGGTCTCCTTCGGAAAAAGTATTTTCTAATTTATATGAACAATGTTGGAAGCAAATTAAAAAAGCTGTTTTAAAAAGCCGCAATGTTCTTGCAACAAGAAGTTTTTTTGCTAAAAGATGGATGAAGAATTCCATTAGAAATTTTCTTTTTGTAAAAAACATTTATACATTAGAAAAAACTACATCAGATATTATTCTTTGTGCAAGCGGACCCAGCTTATATAATTCACTTCCTTTTATTAAAAAAAATCAAAACCGCTTGCCTATTATTTGCGTTTCTTCAGCGTTATGCCCCCTTGTAGAAAACGGTGTTTACCCTGATTTATGTATTTCTACAGATGGAGGATTTTGGGCTAAAAAACATTTGTCTTTTGCATTAAACAAATCTAAGGAAACAGTTCTTGCGGTTTCAAATGAATCATCTTGTTTTGCAAATGCAATTTCTAATGACAAAATATTGCTTTTACAATATGGAGATTCTACAGGCGAAATGTTTTTTAATTCTTGTGATTTGCCTTATACAAAAGCATTACGAAATGGAACAGTAAGCGGAACTGCGGCTGAACTTGCGCTTTCATTAACGGAAGGCAATGTATTTTTTTGCGGCTTAGATCTGTCTGTAAACAATGGCTTTTGCCATACACAGCCTAACGAGCTTGAGTTAACAGATTCTCAATTTGATTTTAGGCTTAGTACAAAGCAAACTCGGTTAACACCTTATTCTTTTAATTCAGAATCTCTTGAAATATATAAGTCTTGGTTTTCTTCAACAGATTTTAATGGAAGATTATTTAGACTAAGCAATAACTACAATTATAAAAACACTCTTGGAAAAATAAAGGACATAAGCTGGACTGAATTTGATAAAATTGTAAATGTAGATAAAATAAAAAACAAAGTTTTGTCCACCAAGCATAATTTTGATTTGTCTATAATAAAAAGAAAAGAAATTGTTACAAAAGCTATTTTAAAAAATTCTTCAAATGAAAATTGGATTCAGTCGGCGGCACCTGCTGAATATCTTATTTATAAAAGAAGCAAGAACACTTCTGGTGAAGCAAAAGCTCTTGAAAATTTACTAAAGGCTATGAGTGATTTTGTAAATGATATAAAAAGATCTTATTTAGAAGGAAATAACCAATGATTTACAAAGATAAGATTTTTTCTAAAGATGGAAATGTTGTTCCTGTATTTTTAAACAATCTTCCTATGCACTCCAAATACAATCCTATAAAAGAAGCTGAATGTTTTGGAGAAAATATTTCTATAGACACAGGATGCTTTTTAGTTGCTGGTGTTGGTGGTGGTTTTCATATAGATTCTTTATTCAAAAAGTTTCCACATTCTTTAATTATTTGCTTTGAAAAAGATATTGATTCATTAAACTTTTGTTTAGATTTGCCTCTAAATAAACAACTGCAACTGAATGACAATATAATATTTTGCACAATTGACAGTCTTGAAAAAACAATTATAGAAAATTATATTCCTTCAATCTATGGCTCATTAACTTTTTTACAGCAGCGCGCCTGGATAAATTATAATTCAAATTTGTTGCAAGTGCTAAATACAACAATAAGCAAAATTATTTCTGAAATAAAAGCTGACTATTCTGTTCAAAGCCACTTTGGAAAAATATGGCAAAACAACATCTTGTTAAATTTAAAGCTTCTTGAAAATTCAAAGAATTGTCCACCTGAATACAATTATAAAAAGCTAAGTAAAACTGCTGCAATTATTGCGGCAGGTCCTTCTTTTGACAAGTCTATTGAAAAAATAAAATGCTCAAGAGATGACTACTTTGTAATTTCAACAGACACTTCTTTTGGAACTTTGCTAGATAATGGTATTATTCCAGAAGCAGTTCTTTCTGTTGACGGTCAGTTTATTTCTTCAACACACTTTTACAGCTGCCTTGAAAAAATAGATTGCTTAAAAAACACAACTTTTGTTTTTGATATATGCGGCTCACACACAGCTGCTAGATTTTTAAGATCTAAGGGGTTTAATGTTTTCTTTGTACGAAGCGGGCATCCACTTGCGTCTGTTGCTTCCAACTATGTTAATCTTCCATTTTTAAATACTGGAGCAGGAACTGTAACTATTGCATGTTGCGACTTTGCGTACAAATGTGGATTTAAAAACATGGAACTTTTTGGCGCAGACTTTTGCTACAATTCAGGAAAATCATATACAAAGGGAACTTATTTAGACAAGCAGTATAACACTTTAAGCAGCAGGTTCTGCACTAATGAAAACGAGTTTGACGCTTTACTGTTCAGAACAAATCTTATAAAAATAAATTGTGAATCTGCTTTTTCTGGTGTAGTAAAGTCACCTTATACATCTATAATTTTAAATTCATATAAAACCTCTTTGGAAAATTGGCTTACTCAAAATAGCATAATGCACGACAATTCTCTCTTAAAAGTTAAGTCAAATGAAATGTTTAGTAAATGTTTTTATAAAAATTTCAGTGTAAAAGAATTTGAAAAAAATTACATTTATAATTTATGCAATATTGTTAATAATTTTTCTGAAGAATTTGTGCATATCAAGAATGAATATCTTTTTACTTTACTGCCTTTTATTGCATATTTGAGAGCTCAAAAAAGATACGCAAATCTTACTTTTTTTAATTTATTAAAACTTGCATACTCTGAAACTCTACGATATACTAATTGTTATGAAAAAGATTTCTATTAAAATATTCAGTCTTATTATTTCATCAATTTTTGTTTTAACAATTGGTGTTTTTGTAATTTCTTTAGCCGTTGAATTTAATTCAGGCAAGTCTAAATCTCAAACACAATTTACTACTGTAACTAGAAATATTTCTTCACTTCTACAATCAAATGAAATCAACTCTAACAATTTTTCTAAGGAATTTCTAAAGTGTTTAGGCGATGTTTCAAATGTTTCTTCTATTTCTTTAAAGGACAAAGACAGTGTGATTCTTTCTTACCCTAAAAAAGAAAACAGTTCATCATCTTTTTTTATTAGGACATATAGCACAACTGTTAATTCATATTTGCTTACTGCATCTTTTTATTTATTAAAGCCAAGCTCTATTTTTTACAAAGGTAGAATATGCTTTTTGATTATTTTGGCGGCAACCCTTTCTTGCGTGTTGTTCTTAATAATTTATTCTATGAACAATAATTCCACAAATGATTCTTACAGTTTAGACACTAATGAAGATGATAAAAACAGACCTAATTTAAATTCACCATTTACTTCTGAAAAAATTATTTCAAACAAAAATATCTTAGATGAAATTGACAATGACTTTAACAACATAGACACAACAATTCCAATTGATGATAAAAAAAATGAAGAAGGCTCTGACGACTTGTCAGATATAAAAGAGATGATTCCTGAAGAAATTTCTTCCGAAGATTCTGCTCAAGAAAATGCAGACAAAGAAGAATCAAAAGCTGCAACTTTTGAACAAAAAAATAAAGCCGAAGAACAAGAAGAACAATTAGAAAATTCCACAGAACTTTCCAGTGATGTGTTTGGTGAAAATTCAAACATGATTTCTAAATTGCAAAAAGAGCTTGTCATTGCGGCTTCCAGCGAGCAGGACTTGTCTTTGTTTACAATACGCATACCGTGCATAGACTGGAAGAACAAAACATCCTCTGAAATAAAAAGTTTTATTACAGCTACATTTAAATACAACGATTTGATTTTTGATTACAAAGACGACGGCTGCATTGCAATAATGCAAAACACAAATATAGACAAGGCGCTTCAAATTGGTGAAGATTTGCATATTGCTCTTACTTCTATTTTATCAAAAAGCGGAATGAACTTGTCCATTGGTATTGGAATATCATCGCGTTCAATTAGGCTTATTTCAGCAGAACGTCTTGCTAATGAGTCGGAACAAGCGTTGCTACATGCGTTGGAAGACAAGGATTCACCTGTGATTGCGTTTAGAGTTGACCCTCAAAAATATAGGGAATATTTAGCGGCGGAGTCTTCTAAATAAGAGATTCCTCCACTTCGGTCGAAATGACAGTACTATTTTTTATCTAAGTTATCTTTATTTGTGTTGTCAGCAGGCTCTGTTTGTTGTTCAGCAGTTATTTTATCTTCTGTAGTTTCTTTGTTTAGCGTATAGTCATTGTTTAGTTTTTCTGTATTTTCAAGATTATCAGCTAACTTAGAAAGAATGTCTTTTATAGATTCATCGTCTGGAAATTTGTCTTTTAATATGTAAAATTGTTTTTCCGCAATTTCATATTTTCCATCTGCCATTAAAACCGCTATATAGTTCTTTAGGATTTTAGAATCATTTGGATTTTTTTCAACAAGAGTTTTGTATAAATCAAGCGCTTCTTTTTTTTTGCCAGAGTTTGCCTTTATATACGCAATGGACAATTGTAGATTTAAATTTTCAGGATCTTTTTTTAACAAGTCAGAATATACCTTTTCTGCATTAGCCCAGTCCTTTGCCAAGGCATAACAACGTCCCATTTCATAATATGCTGAATTGCGAAGTGCTTTGCTTTTCATTGCCATTTTGTAATATTCAGCAGCCTTTGTATAATTTTTTATTTCAGCATAGCCCTTTGCAATTGAAAAATATTCCGCTGTAATATTTGTAATTCTTACTTCATTTTCCCCAGGAACAGGAAGCCCGTTTGTGCTTTCGCATGAAATAATCAGAGTTGATAATATAAGAATGCAAATTGTTATTACAACAGAATATTTTTTCATATTTTACATTGTGCCTAAAACAGTCTGCTCTATCTTTCTAAGCTGCGAGCGGTACAAGCTTGCAATATTGCTGCCGTAGTCTGCAATTAGCTGAATTATGTTTCTTGGAGTTTCATGTGTGTCTTTGCCGTTGAGCCTGTCGCCTGCGTCGCCCAAGCCTGGCATAATGTAAGCGCTTGTGTTTAGCACTGGGTCCATCCATAAAGTGTAGCATGTGCAGTTTTCCAGTGCGCGTGTTACTCTTAGGCTTCCTTTTAATGCGGAAATAACGTTGAAGAATTTAATGCTCTTTGGCTTTACACCTTGGCTTTGCAAATATTTAACAACTGTTACAAGAGAGCCGCCTGTTGCGTTCATTGGGTCAGCAAAAATCAAGTCTTTGCCGTCAAGTTCTTGTATGTCAAAGAAAGAATTCTTCAAATTCAAAATGTACTGCATGTCGTTTTCTTTTCTTTTGTCATCTCTGTTGATTTTAAAAAGAGCAAATGGAGTAACATAATCTGTTGAAGAGTATTCCTCAATTTCTTTTGACATAATCATGCTTGGAAGAAGAGCGCCACGTAGCATTACGCACATGACAGAGTTTTCTATTTTGTGGTCAATGTCTGGTATTTTATGAACTGCGTAATTTTGAACAGGGTTTGTTACAGGTGTCTTTACAGTTATGTAGTTCTTCTTGTCAGAATGCTGGTCTGTATATGCCAAGCGGAAAAGCATTTCATATGCCCTTTGGCTGTAATAGATGAACTCTTCGTGGTCTGTTTTAACATCACGGAGCTTTGCAATTACACGGCTTGCTTCTGCATGGGCGCCCTCTTCCGTTACAAAAGAGAAAACCTTTATGTTAGGATGCTTTGCGCAAACTTCCTGCATTTTGTGGCCCATTTCATCAAATGATTTTATAATTCCGTCCCTATTCACAGGATCAAAAGACTTCATTGTCTCTTTGTACATTGACTCTAGTGAAGACAAATCTTCCTGATCTTCCTTTGTTAAATAGCCGTCAAGGTCTTCTGCCTTTAGAATGATTTTTTCATCGCTCATTTTTTGCCTCTTTTGTTTTGTTTGTATAAAATTTTAGTCCTTAGGAGGGACAATATGTTTTGTTGAAATTTTATCCCTTGTAAATAAATTAACAATTTGTTTTTCTGTTACAGGAATATTTTTTATGCTTATTGTTGAATCATCATATTGATAAATCTCGCCGCCCAGCATCTTTAGTGATAAACTTAGCAAAAGCATCATGCCTTTCATTGCTTTCTTTTCTATTAATGTAACATTGAAATTAAGATTGTAGTTTCCTGTGTATTCTTTTGAATCTGTTTTTGAAGGAGCATAAACTATGCTTCCGTAAATGCAGTCACAGTCTATTGTTACAGCTTGTCCTATAAGGCTTCTTAGATATTGGCCTGGACGAGTAATGTAAAATAAGATGTCATTGCTTTCTTTAGAAATCCAATTATTTGCGTTAGTTGCTTGTCTTTCCTGCCTTAGAGAATATTTATCTAACAAAGAAAAAACATTCTGTGAGGCGCAGAAAACATTTTTTGAAGGAAATGATATTTGCAAGTCTGTGTCATCTCTAAGAAAATAGTCAAACTTGTTTGGATAATTTTTTGAAAGGGCTTTTTCGCTTGAGGGAGAAACATAATTCTGCTTGTTCCAGCCGTTTTTTTCTGTCATTATTGTTTTTAAAGCGATTGACGGAAACGAGCCTGTTGCCGCAATTTGCATTGAGGAACGGTCTTTTACAGTTGCCAAAGCCGCATATAAAAAATCAATTCTTTGCGCCATTTGCTTTGCGTCTTCTACAGAAAGATTTTCCACTTTTGCTGATAAAATATTTGACGTTAGCTCTATGTAATTTGAAACAGGAACACTAACATAAACACTCTTGTCAATGTCTAAAAGCGAAATTGGATCAACTTCGTTAAGCTCTTCTTTTACAACAGGTGTTTTGCAGCTAAAGAAAAATAATTGTGGAAAAATGAACGGCAACAATATAAAAAACAATCGATTTATTTTATAACTATTTTTATTCACTGCCGTTCTTTTTTCCATTTTATCCTTCCTTATGCCTTTGCTATTTCTATGTTCCAGTTGGCGTCGTCCGCTTCAACTTTTGTTCCATTTGGCAAACTGTCCTGCCATGATGAAGAAGTTGAAAGTGTTTCACCGTCAATGAAGTCCTTGAACATTTCAAACGAGCCTTTTAGATTTGCGTCACCGCTTACTTTAAGGCTGATTCTGTCTGTAACAGCAAAGCCGCTTTCCTTGCGGAGGTTCTGAATGCCACGCACCAAGTCACGCGCGTAGCCTTCCTTTTTAAGCTCGTCACTTATTTTTGTTTCAAGCCCTACGGTTAGAGTGCCGTCGTTTACAATCTTTAGGTCTTCTTTTTCTAGCCTTTCCACAACTAATTTTTCTGTTGTGAGATTTACTTTTGTGCCGTCAACATCAATTTCAAAAGGCTTTTTATTTAGAATGCTGTCGATCTGGTCATTTGTAAGCTTTTCAATTTGAGCAGCCGCCGCCTTCATTTTAGGGCCAAGCTCTTTTCCAAGCACGCGGAAGTTTGCCTTTGCTTTGTATTCAACAAGCTCGTCTTCACGCTCGTGGAAAATCACTGTTTTTACATTGAGCTCTTCTGTTATTGTGTCCTTCATTTCTTCAAGGACTTTTCTTTCTTCTGTGTTGCGTGTGACAATTGCTACTTCAGAAAGAGGCTGCCTGTTTTTAATGTTGTATTCGTTTCTTAATGAACGGCCCATGCTTACAGCTTTTTGAACAGTTGTCATTCTGAACTCCAGCTTTTCATCACGGAACTTTTCATTGTATTGTGGATAGTCTTCCAAGTGCACAGATTCTTTTTCATCTGATGTTCTTAAGTTCTGCCACATTTCTTCTGTAATGAACGGAATGAACGGAGCCGCAACTTTTGTGAACTGCTTCAACGCGTAGTAAAGCGAGCCGTATGCCTCAAGCTTGTCTGTGTCGTTGCCTGACTTCCAGAATCTTCTTCTATTGCGCCTTATGTACCAGTTGTTTATTTCATCAATAAAATTGATTATAGGGTCAATTGCGCCGCTTAGGTCGTAAGAGTCCAGTGATTTTGTAACGTCCTGAATAAGCTTTTGTGTTACAGAAATAATCCAACGGTCAAGTGGATTTTCCGGCAGCTTGGAGTCGAACTCGTGGCCTGTGCAAGTAACGTTGTCAATGTTTGCGTACTGAACAAAGAAGCTGTAGCTGTTCCAAAGAGGAATAATGATTGTCTTTAGAACGTCCTTTACACCGTCATCGCTGTACTTTAAGTCATCTGCTTTTACTACAGCCGAGTGCATTAAGAAAAGCCTTATTGCGTCTGCGCCAAACTGATTTATTGCCTCAACAGGGTCTGTGTAGTTGCGCAGGCTCTTTGACATTTTTCTGCCGTCAGAAGCCAAGACAAGTCCTGTTACAACGCAGTTCTTAAACGCAGGTCTGTCGAACAAGTTTGAAGCAAGAACTGTGAGCGTGTAGAACCAGCCGCGTGTCTGATCAAGCCCTTCGCTTATGAAGTCAGCAGGGAAATGTTTTTCAAAGTATTCCTTGTTTTCAAAAGGATAATGGTTTTGCGCATAAGGCATGCTTCCAGATTCAAACCAGCAGTCCAGGACTTCTGGAATTCTGTGCATTGTGCCGCCGCACTTCTTGCACTTGATTTCAATTTTATCAACATACTGTTTGTGCATGTCTTCTGCATAAACGCCAGAAAGCTCCTGCAACTCTTTGCGGCTGCCTACGCATATTGTTTCTCCGCAGTCATCGCACTTCCAAATTGGAATTGGGTTGCCCCAGTAGCGGTTGCGGCTTATTGCCCAGTCTCTGGAGCCTGCAAGCCATTTTCCAAAGCGGCCCTCTTTTATATGTGACGGCTGCCAGTTGATTTGCTCGTTGGCCCTTATTAGTCTTTCATGTTCGTCCGCAACTTTTACAAACCAGCTTCCTATGCCTCTGTAAATTAAAGGAGAGTTGCATCTCCAGCAGTGCGGGTATGAGTGAAGAATCTGGTCTTTTTTAATGAGCTTGCCTTCTTTCTTTAGGCGCTCCATTATGTCCTTGTCGCAGTCCTTTACAAACCTTCCTTCATAGTCAGGAACTTCATGTGTAAATTTGCACTCAGCGTCAATTGGCTCAACAAAAGGTATTCCGCTTCCTGCAAAAACCTTGCTGTCGTCTTCGCCAAAGCCCGGCGCTGTATGGACAATTCCAGTTCCGTCTTCTGTAGAAACAAAGTCTCCGTTGAATACACGGAAAGCTCCGTCTGTGCCGTCTTCCTTTACCGCAAGATTTGCAAAGTAAGGGAAAAGCGGTTCGTATTTTGCGCCCAAGAAATCTTTGCCTTTACGAGTGTAGATTATCTTGTAGCCTTTTTCATCTTTGTAGTAAGCAGAAAGGCGTGCTTGCGCCATGATGTAGTAGTCCCCTGATTCTTCATCAAGGATTTTTACATAGTCAATATCAGGGCCCATTGTAAGGCCTTCGTTTGAAGGAAGAGTCCACGGTGTTGTTGTCCATGCCAAGAAGAATGTTTTGCCGTTTGTAATTTCCTTGTCTTCAAAGGCTGCAGGCGCGCGTGTGATTTTAAATCTTAATGTGATTGCAGGGTCGTTAACGTCTTTGTAGCCTAAAGCAAGCTCGTGGTTTGAAAGAACAGTTGAGCATCTTGGGCAGTATGGAAGAATGTACTTTCCTTCGTAAATCATGCCCTTGTCCCAAAGAGCCTTCACTACCCACCAAATTGACTCCATGTAGTCTGGGTCCATTGTCTTGTAGTCGTGGTCAAAGTCAACCCAGCGGCCCATTCTTGTAATTGTCTTACGCCATTCGCCAGTGTAGCGAAGAACGCTTTCCTTGCACTTGTCGTTGAACTTAGCAATGCCGTATTTTTCTATTTCATGTTTTGAATTTATGCCAAGCTCTTTTTCAATTAAATTTTCTACAGGAAGACCATGGCAGTCCCATCCAAAGCGGCGCTCAACTTTTTTGCCTTTCATTGTCTGGTAGCGTGGAATAATGTCTTTTATAGTTGATGGAATAAAATGGCCAAAGTGCGGCAGTCCTGTTGCAAATGGAGGTCCGTCATAAAATACATATTCTTCAGCGCCTTCACGTTGAGAAATTGATTTTTTAAAAGTATCATCATTCTGCCAGAATTTAAGAACTTCCTCTTCTTGTTTTGGGAAGTCAGCCTTTGGATTTACGCTTTTATACATGATGCCCTCGTAAATAAATTTTTTGTAATTATACTATATAGTAGGAAATTATTCTACAATATTGAAAAAAATCCCCCAACAGCAAGTGTCAGGGGATTAGAATTTACTTTATTATATTATATTTTATTTTATTTTTCCACAGCAGCAAAGCCACGCTTAAGGTCGTCAATTATGTCGTCAATATGCTCTGTGCCAATTGAAAGACGGATTGTGCTTTGTGTAATTCCCGCCGCCGCAAGTTCCTCATCGCTCAGCTGCGCATGTGTTGTTGTTGCAGGGTGAATCACTAGCGACTTAACATCCGCGACATTTGCAAGCAGGCTGAATATTTTTAAGCTGTCTATGAATTTCCAGGCAGCCTCTTGCCCGCCTTTTATTTCAAAAGTGAAGATTGAAGCGCCACCGTTTGGAAAATATTTTTCATAAAGCGCATGGTCCGGGTGTTCTGGCAAAGACGGATGGTTCACTTTTTTAACAAGAGGATTTGTCTTTAAAAACTCCACAACCTTCTTTGTGTTTTCTACATGGCGGTCAATTCTTAAAGAAAGTGTTTCTGTTCCCTGCAAAAGAAGAAACGCGTTAAAAGGGCTTATTGTCGCCCCTGTGTCACGCAGCAAGATTGCACGTATGTAAGTTACAAAAGCCGCGCTTCCTGCCGCTTCAGCAAAACTTATTCCGTGGTAGCTTGGGTTTGGCGAAGAAATGTTCTTGAACTTGCCGGACTTCTTCCAGTCAAAGCTGCCTGAGTCAACAATTATTCCACCCAAAGTTGTTCCGTGCCCGCCTATGAATTTTGTTGCTGAGTGCACCACAATATCCGCCCCGTGCTCTATTGGACGAATCAAGTATGGAGTGCCAAATGTGTTGTCTACAACAAGAGGAATGTTGTTTTCATGCGCAATCAAACTAAGAGCGTCTATGTCTGGAATGTCGCTGTTTGGGTTGCCCAATGTTTCAATGTAGATTGCCTTAGTGCTGCCCTTCACAGCCTTTTTTACTTCATCAAGATTGTGAATGTCAACAAAAGTTGTTTCTACTCCAAACTGATTCAATGTGTACTCAAGAAGATTGTGGCTTCCGCCGTAGATTGTCTTTTGAGCTACAATATTGTCGCTCGCCTGTGCAAGTGCTTCAATTGTGTATGTTACTGCCGCCGCCCCTGACGCAACTGCAAGAGCCGCGCTTCCGCCTTCCAACGTCGCTATTCTTTTTTCTAGAACGTCCTGTGTTGAATTTGTTAGACGGCCGTAGATGTTGCCTGAATCCGCAAGCCCGAACCTGTCTGCCGCGTGTTTTGAATTGTGGAATACATAAGACGCTGTTTGGTAGATTGGAACAGCCCTTGAGTCTGTTGCTGGGTCTGCGCTTTCTTGTCCAACGTGCAGCTGCAATGTTTCAAAATGTAATTTATTTATACTCATATAATGTGCCTCTTTAAAAGAATTTTTTTTACCCTCTCTTTTTAACAAGAGGTGCACATGCGGCCAAAGCGGAAATTGTTTCTTACAAGCATTTCAAAAAATAAAATCATCTTTATACCTAAAAAATTAGTATTCCTAGTAAGTTACTAGTTAATTAAGTTATACAATTATTTTCCTACTAAGTCAATAGGTATTTATATAAATTCATTGCATAAAAAAAGGTGTCTAGATTATTCTAGACACCTTTTTGTTTATGAAAGAGATTCCTCAACTTCGGTCGGAATGACAGTTAGAAACGAATCTTCTTCTTAGACCCTTCGTAGTATTTCATGCGAAGTTCCTTAACCTGCTCGTCCTTTAAGTAGTCGTCAAAATTCATCATTCTGTCAATAACGCCTTTTGGAGTTATCTCAATTATTCTGTTCGCAATTGATGAAATAAATTCGTGGTCGTGGCTGTTGAAAAGAACAACACCGTTAAATCTTTCAAGGCCTTGGTTTAAGCTTTCAATCGCCTCCAAGTCAAGATGATTTGTTGGGTCGTCTAGAATTAAAACATTTGCCCCGCTTAACATAAGCTTTGAAAGCATGCAGCGGACTTTTTCTCCTCCGCTTAAAACTTTAACAGGCTTAAGGCTTTCGTCACCTGTAAAAAGCATACGGCCCAGGAATCCACGAACATACGCGTCGTCCTGGTCTGGTGAATATTGACGCAGCCAGTCTGTTATGTTCAACTCATTGTTAAAGTACTTGTTGTTGTCACGCCCCATGTAGGCATGTGATGTTGTCTGGCCCCAGTGGTATTCGCCAGAAAGAGGCTTCACTTCATCAGAGACTATATCAAAAAATGATGTCTTTGAATTCTGCTCAATTCCAACAAACGCCACTTTTTCACCTGGGTGTATTGTGATTGAAAATTTATCAAGAAGAACTGTTCCGTCTTCATCTTTAGCGCACAAGTCTTTTGCCTCTAGAACAAAGTTGCCAATGTCCCTGTCTGTTTTAAAAGCGACATAAGGGAATTTTCTGCTTGTAACAGGAAGCTCCTCTAAAGAAAGCTTGTCAAGAACCTTCTTGCGGCTTGTTGCCTGTTTTGACTTAGAAGCGTTGCTTGCAAACCTCTGTATAAATTCCTTAAGGTCCGCCATCTTTTCCTCGCGCTTCTTTGCCTGGTCCTTTGCCTGTCTTTGCATAATCTGGCTCATCTGGTACCAGAAGTCGTAGTTGCCTGTGAACTGAGTTATCTTGCCATAGTCAATGTCGCATATATAAGTGCAGATTGCGTTTAAGAAGTGGCGGTCGTGGCTTACTACAATGACAATGTTTGGAAAGTTAATAAGATAGTCTTCAAGCCAAGTTATGCTTTCCAAATCAAGACCGTTTGTTGGTTCATCAAGCAGAAGAATGTCCGGGTTGCCGTAAATTGCCTGCGCTAGAAGAACACGGACTTTTTGGCTTTCATCAAGCTCGTTCATCATCTTGTCATGGAACTCTTCTTCAAGTCCAAGTCCAGAAAGCATTTGCTCAATTTGATTTTCTGACTCGTACCCGCCAAGCTCGCCGTATTCCGCTTCAAGCTCGCTTGCCTTAACTCCGTCTTCATCAGAGAAGTCTGGCTTTTCATATATTGCGTCTTTTGCTTTTCCACATTCATAAAGCTTTGGGTAGCCCATAAGAACTGTTTCTTTTACAGAGTAGTTGTCAAATGCAAAGTGGTCCTGCTTTAAAACAGCCATGCGCTCGCCTGGAGTGATTGAAATCTCGCCAGAGTCATGGTCTTCTTCGCCAGAAAGCACTTTTAAGAAAGTTGATTTACCGGCACCGTTTGCGCCAATAATTCCGTAGCAGTTGCCTTTTATGAATTTAAGATTTACATCTTTGAACAAAGGCTTTTCGCTAAATTTTAAGCTTAAGTCTGAAACTGTAATCAATTTTATCCCCTAAATATCTTTATTTCTTGTTGCCAAAGAACGACTTTATTTTTGCAAAGAGGCCCTTCTTCTGGACCGCCTGCTTTTTGTTCTGAACATTCACTGGCTTGCTGTTGTTCTTTGAGTTGCCATTCTTGGAGTAGCTGCTCTTTGATTTGCTATTCCTGCTCTTATTGTTGTTCTTGTTGTTGTTAGAGTTGCTTGAACTGTAGCTGTTTTTTGAAGAGCCTGTGTTATTTTGGCTTGAGCCGTACTTTTCTTTGTAGAGCTTCATTCTTTCATCAGTTGACATTGTAGCAAGCTGAGCTTCTTCTTCTGGAGTGTAAACACGTCTGTCCCTCTTGTAAACATTTGCCTTTTCTTCGTTTCTTGAAGAGTACCTTCCGTTTCCACGCGCGTATGATGAATGTGAATTTCTTTTATCATAAGGCCTGTCGTGTCTGTCATAAGATCTGCCACTTCCAGAGCCAGAGCTATAGCCGCCACTTGTGCGCCTTCCGCCTTCGTGCCTTTCTCCACGGCCGCTTCTAGAATATTCAGCAGCACGTCTTCTTCCAAATTCGCCCTTGTCGTTGTAGTCTTCGCGGTAGTTGTCTGTTCTAATATAGACACCAGCTGACTTGTCTTCTGCCATCATGTCGGCTTCTGCAACATGGGCTGGTATTGGCTTACCAACATATCTTTCTATTGCAGGCAGACTGTAGACATCCTGTTCTGAGCAGAAAGTGTAAGCCTTGCCAGACTTGCCGGCACGCGCTGTTCTTCCAATCCTATGAACATAGTTTTCAGCTTCGTTAGGAAGGTCGTAGTTAATTACCATTGACAAGTCGTTCACGTCAATTCCTCGGGCAGCAACATCTGTCGCGACAAGGCATTTAATGTTTCCGGCCTTAAAGCTGTCCATAATCTTCTGTCTTTTCACCTGCGGCAAATCACCAATAATAAATTCGCTTTGTATTCCGTTAAGAACAAGCCTTTTTGAAACAACTTCGCAAGCCCTTTTTGTATTGCAGAACACAATCATGCTTTCTGGTTTTTCTTTAGATATAATCCCTATAAGAAGCTTCATCTTTTCATCGCTGGAAACATGAAGAAGCTCCTGGTCAATTTCATCAACTGTTACATTTTCTGCGTCAATTGTGATTTCCTTTGGATCCCTTGTGTATTCCCATGCAAGGTTTTTAACGTAGGAATTTAGTGTCGCGCTAAAAAGCATAGTCTGTCTTTTTTCTGCCGCCGGAATTACATTTATCAAAGTGCGCAAGTCAGGGTAGAAGCCCATGTCGAACATTCTGTCCGCTTCGTCTATTACAAGGAAAGCTACGTTTGACAAGTCCATCTGCTTGCCTTCTGTTAAATCAATAACACGGCCTGGTGTTCCAATAATAATATCAACACCTTTTTTTAGAGCCGCAACCTGCTTGTCGTACCCTACGCCGCCAAAAAAACTTTCGCATTTTAGCGTTGTGTATTTAGAAAGCTTTTGCGCCTCTTCCTGAACCTGAACCGCAAGCTCACGTGTTGGAACAAGCACAAGCGCCTTTTTGCCTTCAACAGCACTTCGTGTGACCATTTCCTGAATTAAAGAAATAAGATAAGCCGCTGTTTTTCCAGTTCCAGTTTGTGACTGGACATACAAATCTTTTCCTTCCAAAGAAGCATTGAGCACCTGCTCTTGAACAGGCGTGCTTTCCACATAAGAAGCATCTGCAATTCCTTTCTGCAAATCTTCATTCAAAGTAAATTCTGTAAATTTCATTTATTGATATTCCTAAATATATTTGTTAAACAATTTAATGTTTATTGTTGCTATAGAAAAAAATCTTTATGTTCTGAAAAGATAAAAACTTCAGCATCTATCTTTCTCACATAAAAATCTTCTGGCGATGTTTTGGTAATTCCTACAACTAAAAGAATTACTAAAAATTCGCTAGTTAGAGATTAAATATAAGAATTTAAATCTCGAACTAAGTATACAATTTTCAGAAAATAATGTACAGTATATGAAAATTATGGAAAATACCGCAAATAATCAGAATTATACGCCTGACACTCCAGAAAAGGTTGCGTACCAGGCAGAGCTTTTTGGAAACAGAGTCGCAAAACAATACAAGCCCCTTAGAAAATGGGCCAGAAAAAACCGTGTCACCTGCTACAGGCTTTATGACCGCGACATTCCAGAAGTGCCGCTCGCTTTAGACTTGTATGAATTCCTGCCAAATGAAATCACAGACAAAATAGAGGCCGCAAAATTTCTTTCTGATGAAAACAACGCAATAAGCCTTAACAACGCGTCTTCAAAATCTGTTATTGATGACATGTCAGAAAGAACATGGGCACATCTTTACCTGTACGAACGCCCTTATGAAAAGCCAGAGTCAGAAGAAAAAGCGTGGCTTGCTTCAATGGCAGAAAAGGCAGCGGAAGTTCTAGGCATAAAAGAGGATTACGTAATTACAAAGACACGCTCTGTCCAGCGCACAGAAAACTCAAATACTCAGTATGAAAAAATAGAGACAGACAATCACGTGACAGGAACAATTCAAGAACAAGGCCAGCTGTTCAAAGTGAACCTCACTGACTACATAGACACAGGTATTTTCTTTGACCACCGCCCGCTCCGCTCAATTGTAAGAAGCACATGCTCCGGCAAGTCAGTGCTGAATCTTTTCTGCTACACAGGCAGCTTCACAGTTTATGCCGCAGAAGGAAAAGCTCACTCTGTAGAAAGCGTTGACATTAGCAAAACATACCTTGACTGGGCAAAAGAGAACCTTGTTTTAAACGGCTTTGACGATGACGCAAAATACACTTTAACACGGCAGGACGCTGTTGGATTTATAAACCAGAAGAACGCAGAAGTTCCAAACGAAGCAGTTGACTCAAAAAAGCCTGTGTTTTTAAAAAACGGAGAACGCCTTTTTACAAACAGATGGGACATAATTATTTTAGACCCGCCAACTTTTTCAAATTCAAAAAGAACAGACACAACTTTGGACATAACGCGCGACTGGGTTTACCTTGTTGCAAAATGCCTTGGCCTTTTAACAGAGCACGGCACATTGTACTTTAGCACAAACAGCAGAAGGCTTTCATTTAGCGAAGACGAGCTTAAAAAGAATTGCAAAATTGACTTTACAGCGACCGACATTACACCGCAGACAATTCCAGAAGACTACAGGAACGCAAAGATTCACCGCTGCTGGAAACTAGTCAGAATTTAATATTACAGTCATTTCTTTCAAAAGTATTTTGGGCATAAAAAAACCGGCTGTAAAATACAACCGGCTTTTACTCACGCAAATTATAATAAACTAAAGCAAGCCTCAGAAAAATTGATTTTCCAAAGACATGCTATATTATTATTTCTTTTCCTCTTCTGTTGCTTTAATTCCATAACGTTTGTTGAAGCGATCAATACGACCAGCTGTATCAACAAGCTTCTGTTTTCCAGTAAAGAATGGGTGGCATGCAGAACAGATTTCAACGTGGATATCTTGAACTGTAGAACGTGTTTCAATGACATTACCGCAAACGCAAGTAATTTTTGTCAATTTGTACTCTGGGTGGATTCCCTTTCTCATAACAATTACTCCTATTTTCTTGCCCGACAGTGTAGAAAGCCCGGTCAGCACTACATGCAAAAATTCTTCAAAAGAAGAAAGCGCTGTATCATTCCCTTACCGTTAACAATCAAGCCGCTGCCACAAGATATTTTACTACTATACTAAAAACCTAAGATTACGTCAACTAAATTTTGCATTCTAGCTGTTGTCAACAGCCGCGCTTCCTGTGTTCATAGAAGCAAGGAAGGCTTCGTTGTCCTTAGTCTTTTTCATCTTGTCCATAATAAGCTCAAGAATATCAACGTCTTCCATAGGGTTTAGAACCTTGCGCAAAATCCAAAGCTTCTGCAGCTCTGTGTCTGTAAGAAGAAGCTCCTCTTTTCTTGTTCCGCTCTTTTTAATATTTATAGCAGGGAAAAGACGGCGTTCAGCAAGTTTTCTGTCAAGGTCAATTTCGCTGTTACCAGTTCCCTTGAACTCTTCAAAAATAACCTCGTCCATACGGCTGCCTGTTTCAATAAGCGCTGTTGAAATAATTGTCAAAGAGCCGCCCTCTTCAACATTTCTTGCCGCACCAAAGAATCTCTTTGGCTTGTGCAATGCGTTGCTGTCCACACCGCCAGAAAGCACTTTTCCAGAAGTAGGAACAGTCTGGTTGTATGCGCGTGCAAGACGTGTAATTGAATCAAGGAAAATAACAACATCTTTTTTATGCTCAACAAGGCGCTTTGCCTTTTCCAAAACCATTTCCGCAACTTGAACATGGCGTGTTGCCTGCTCGTCGAATGTAGAAGAAATTACTTCTGCGTGTATTGAACGCTCCATTTCTGTAACTTCCTCCGGGCGCTCGTCAATTAAAAGAACAATCAAATAAACTTCAGGATTGTTTTTTGTAATTGCATTTGCAATCTTCTGCATAAGAATTGTCTTACCAGCTTTAGGAGGAGCAACAATTAAAAGACGCTGGCCTTTTCCTATTGGACAGAACAAGTCAACAATACGAGTAGAAAGCTCTGAGCTGACTGTCTCTAGATGGAATTTTTTATTTGGATAAAGCGGTGTTAAGTTTTCAAAAGGAATACGTGTCTGTGCAACTCTTGGATCGTCAAAGTTTACAGTCTCTATTCTAAGAAGCGCAAAGAAACGCTCGCCTTCCTTAGGGCTTCTTGTTTGTCCGTAGATTGTGTCGCCTGTCTTTAAGTTGAAAAGACGAATCTGGCTTGGAGAAATGTAAATGTCGTCTGGTCCTGGAAGATAGCTGTTCTGAGGGCTTCTTAAAAAGCCATAGCCGTCTGGAAGAATTTCAAGGGCTCCGCTTGCAAAAATAATTCCACCGTGCTCTGTGTGCGCTTTTAGAATTACAAAAATAAGCTCCTGTTTTTTCATTGGGGCCAAGTCATCGCTAGACATGCCGTATTGAATTGCCAAGTTGCGAAGCTCAGGCATACTCATTTTTGTCAAATTGTTTATTTCAAGCCTTGGCTTTGACTCATAGTCTTCTGGAACTTCCTGCTTCTGCAAGACTTCTGCATCATTTGCCCGCTGCTGATTTTGGTAAGAAGATTTTCCTTCGTAGTTGTTCTGCCTGTTATTGTTATAGCGTCTGTTGTTCTGATAGCGGTTATTTCTGTTGTTGTTCCAGTTTCTTCTGCCGTCATAGCGCTGTCCATTTTCATTAGGTCTTTGCTCTGACTGCGAAGCATCTGTTGTTTGGTCTGCAGCAGGTGTTTGTTCAGCCGCAATAGATTGTTGCTCACTGTCAGAATTATCATTTTGATTTTCTATAGGACTTGCAGGACTTTCATAGCTTAAGTTTTCTTGATTGTAATTTTTATTTTCAGAATTATCAAAGTTCTGCGCTTGTTTATTTTCTTGATTTTCCAAACTGTCTTTGTTTTCTGTATTTTGATTATTTTCTTTTACAGGCTGTTCTGATGATACTTTCACTTTAGCAACTTTTGCATGAACTACACGTTTTCTTTTTGGTTTTTCAACTGTTGCATTTTGGTCTGTCTGATTGTCAACTTGCTCTACATGAACATTTTCTTGATTTTGTTCAGTACCGTTTTCTGGATTTTCAAAGTTTTCCGGCTGCACATCTTCTGACGTGTCCGTAAAACGGCGTTTTGAAATTAATGCCATTTACAATTTCTCCATGAGAATTAAAAAATTATATAAAATAAATTTATTGGATTTCAAAAAAAAATATCTCTTATGATTGGGAATGAAATAATTATAACTGTAAAATTAGTTTTATGTCAATAATGAAAATGCAAGTAAAATTAATGCGCTTCATCTGATTTCATTATAAGGGCATTTTTAAATTCAGCAGATGCAACATTGAAAATATCAACATCTGGAACTTCATCGATCATAGAAATCTGACCTTCAAATTCAACATCATCGCCAATTCTTAATCTAGCAGTCCTTATGTCGCCTTTTACTTTGCTGCCGTTGCAAAGTTCAACTCTTTCTTTTGCCTCAATGTTTCCTGTTATGTCACCTGAAACAACAATTGATTCTGCGGACATTTTATCAACATTGCACACAGCTGATTTTTCTATTTCCAAAGAGCCTGTCGCTTTTATTGTGCCGTTAAATTTTCCTGTTATTATTAAATTATCAGTGAATTCCAAAGTGCCGTCAAATTCAGTTTCTTTTCCAAACACAGTAATGTTTTCTTCTTTTTCTTTTGCCATGCCTTATTTTACTCCATTTTTTGATTTTCTTGCAACTACCCTTTTTACTAATAAAATCACAACACAAATTATCATTATTATCATTTCAAGTATAGGAAGCCAGTCGCCATGAGTTGTGTAAAATGTATTTTTTCTGTTCAAAGAAATATTTACTTCACCGCAAATTGCTTCTTCACAAAATGATTTTGCTTTTAAAATAATTTCGCCGTTTGAAGCAATAAGGCAAGTTGCGCCGCTTGAAGTGCTGCGTGCTGTTGGCACTTTATTTTCAACAGAGCGCAACACTGCCATTGACAAATGCTGCGCTTGGCAAGATTCGCTTTTTGACCATGCGTCGTTGCTTAAATTTATAAAAAGTTCAGCGCCGTCTTTTTCATTTTTATTTTTCACAAACCGTCTGCACAAATTTCCAAATGTGTCTTCAAAACAAATTGGCGTTGAAAATTTTATTCCCTTGCTTTTAAAAACATAGTATTCTTTTCCTGGCGACCAAAGATGCGTGTCTCCGTTAAGAAGCATTTTGTATAATTTAGGAAATGTTTTTTCATAAGGAAAATATTCTGTAAAAGGCACAAGGTGAATTTTTCTGTACACTTCAGGATTTGGCGGAACAATATTATTTTTTTCTTTGTCAAACAAAAGAGATGAATTATAATCGTCAGTATATTTTTTGCCATTCTGCTCGCTGTGCTGGTTTCCAATTACAAATGCGCAATCTTTTGAATTAAAATAATTTAGCAAATCTAAAATCATTTCGTAGCGCGCGGCATCTTTTCTTTTTACATAATTATAAACTATTGGAGGGACAACAGAAGTTTCAGGCCACACAACTATTTTTGCATCTGGATTTTTTTCAAGGCAGTTGTCTGCAAGGCTTTTTAATATTTGAACATCTTTTTTATAAAACTCAACTCCTGTTTTCCAAGGGTCAGTGTTGTTCTGCACGCAAATTATTTTTATTTTTTTACAAGGCTCACTTTTTGTTTTTTCAATAGACACACATCCATAAGTTAAAAAAGCTAATATCACCAATGTTAATAAAGAAAATGATTTTACAATAAAATTAATTTTATTTTTTTTATCTTCCGTAAATTTATTTAATAAAATTTCTGATAAAACTAAAATCATCACATTGCAAAATACGCAAAAAGCAGAGACTGTCCACACGCCGCCAATGTTCGCCGACTGCAAAAGCAAAGGAGCTTTGTATTGAGTGTAGCCCAGTATTCCATAGCTGAACCCAAAGAAGCCAAGTGTTTTTACATATTCATAGACGCACCAAATTAAGCCACATAAAAAATATTGTATTAAGTGAGAATTATTTTTTACAAATTTATTGTCGCTGAATAAAACAAAAATTGATTTCATCAAAAGAAAAACTAAAGACAAGTAAATTCCATAAATCAAAATAACAGAGAAAAAAACTATTTTGCTAAATTTATAAAGCCAAAAGCAATAAAGGCCGTAAGAAAGCGCCCCATACAAAAAGCCAAAAGCCCATGCTAATTCTACTTTAGAATTTTTAATGATTAAAAAAACAGGAACAAGGCAGATATATGCAAATAAAGAAATGCCTTGATTGTTAAATATTCCAGGATGCGAAAGTGAAAAAAAAAGCGCCCCGATTATTACAAGGCACCATTCTTTTATTGATGATTTTTTATTTTGAACTTTTGAAATTTCTGATTTTATCTCAGTCATTTTTTACAGGTTCAACAGGCAAGTCCCATAATGATTTTTTTAATTCTTGACCAGAACGGAACGCCGCAACATAGTGTGGAGCAACAGAAAGCTGTTCTCCTGTCTTTGGATTTCTTGCTTTTGCCCTTCCTTTTCTTAAGCGAGGCTCAAAAGTTCCAAAACCTCTTAATTCAATGGTGTTTCCATCTTTAAGAGATTCTTTAAGTTCATCCAACAAGCTTTCCACAATGTCTTGAACAACACGCTTTTCGCATTTTGTATTTTGGTACACAGATTCAACTAAATCATATTTTGTTATTTTTTTAGCGGACATTATACACCTCGACAAAAATTGAAAAGTAATTGTTACTAAAACAAACAGGATGCCTTTTACAGCACCCCGTCTGTTTTATTTTGCTGCAGATTGTGCAGTGGCAGCAAATGTTACGTTGTAGAGCTTCATCATACGGCTCTTTTTGCGTGACATTGCCTGTAGATTCATAACACCTTTGCGGTATGCATTGTCAAGTTCTGAAACATAATTCTTGAGTGCTTCACCAGCGAGTGTCTGATCTTTCTTCTGAATTGCATCCATGTACTTGCGTGCGTATGTGTGACATTCAGACTTTACTGCTTTATTATGCAAGCGACGAACTTCGCTCTGTGCATGTCTTTTTTCTGCAGATGATTTTTTAGTTGCCAAAGGAATACCCCCAAACAAAAACTAGACGCTATTTTAGCTAATCACTAAGAATTAGTCAAGTAAGAAAACTTGCTAATTCATTTTTATATACGGTTTTAGCTAATTTATACAAGTTTCTTCATTTAGATTATGCATAAGTTATTGACAATTACAGGCAAAATTGTGTATTATCTTTGAATATCATTTAATTGATGGAGGATAGTCATGGCTGGAGCTAGTAAAAACTCTCGTACTACAGTTGCAACTCAGAAATTCATATGCCCTGATTGTGGTGGCGAAATTGTTATGAAAACCATATGTGATAATGGCAGACTTAAGAATGTTGCGGAATGCCAGAAGTGCAAACGTACTGAACGCAGACCTAAGGATTTTAAATAATTAAGTGGAGCCTCTAAAAACTCAAGCTTTTAGAGGCAACTTTGAAAATGCGATGTTCTAAGGCGCGCTATTATAGCGAATTAGAACTCGCAGGCAACTCTGAAAAATTACGAAAGTGAGTTTTTAGAGTTGCCTTTAATATTTGCAATTTATTGCAAGTTCACATTCTTTATCTAAAATAGAAAAGGCTCCCTTTTGAGGAGTCTTTTTTTATGCCATTTTCATGAAAGAATGATGTACTTGAAGTTAAACCGATGTTGAATTAGCAGGAAGCTTTCTCCACTTTTCCAATTGGTTTTGTATTAACTCATGTGATTCTTCAAGGATTTTCTTTTCTTCTTCCTTCGTGGTAGGCGCTGGATATACTTTTATAACCTTTACACGATAATTGCCTTTGTACAAATTGCGCATTATCTGGTCTAGCTTGGAAATTTTCCATCCACCGTCCAAAGCGCAAACGGCCACAGGCAAATGGACAGTCTCTTCAATTCTTCTGAATCCTGCTGAATAGAACGGGCCTAAGTTGCCGTCCCTGCTTCTAGTTCCTTCCGG
>JBAXYY010000003.1:0-36033 GCA_041670585.1 Treponema sp.
ATTTCACCTAAGAAGTCGTTCATAATGCTGTCAATCGCAGAAGCTGTTGGACCTGGATAATAAGGGTCTTTGTTCATTTCTGCAGTAAAAGCGAACATTTCATCTGTCCATTCTTTGTTGCGTGTTGCCATGTCGCTTATGTACCATTCTTTAAGAGCGTACTCTATAAATTTTCCTGCAGCAACCTGTTTTTTAGAACCATTGCCAATTCCATAGCCGTCTGTTTCAAAAATAGCTGGAGCCGCTTTTACACTAGGACCGTGTGGAAGTGGAACAAAACCAATTTCATCATCTGTCTGAGCCATTACCTGAGTCTGGAAGCCTTCGCGTTCCATGTACATTGCTACTGTTCTGTTCTGAAGTCCAGTTTGAGCAATGCTAGAATCCTGCTGATACCAGCCGTCTTTTTTTGCCTGCTCAAGGAATGAAAGTGCCTCAAGAAGTTTAGGATCGCTAAAGTTAAGCTTTAAATTTCCTTTTGCATCTTTTGTTGTGAATTCAGATCCGTTCATATAGACAAACGCCTGTGTGTTCCAGTTGCCAAATCCCCAGCGGTCAATTGTTCCAGTTCCGCCAGTGTCTTTTGTAAGCTTTCTTGCAAGAGCAGCAAAGTGCTCCCAGTCCCATTTGCCTGCTTTGTAAAGTGCCAATGGCTGCTCGCTTTCTTTAATGCCTTCCTCTTCCATTAAGCTCTTGTTATAAATAACCTGCCAGAAATGGTTTGAAGTGATATGGGACGCAGCGTAATAATGTCCGTCATATTTAAATACTTTGTCTTCTGCAACAGTGTTTGGAATTTTCTTTCCATCAAAACCTGTCAAGTTAGGAATATCTACATATTTTTCAACTGGCTGTAAGAAGCCTTTTACATAGAATCTTGGGAAGTCCTGATCACGGCAGAATACAACATCAATTGGATCTCCAGCTGCCATGTGTGACAAAACCTTAGAAGGCACTTCGACCCAGTCGCCCATGATAAATGTTACTTTACCACCAGTCTCTGCTTTGTACTTATCAGCGGCCCTAACCATTACATCGTTTTTGTGGTCGCGTGGATTAACTGCAGGACGGAATACTGTAATATCCCAATCACCTGCAAACGCCAGTGAAGAAAATGCAATAAGCATTCCTGTCAAACAAGCTACCAGTTTTTTCATTATTTCCTCCTAAAAAAACTTTACTATACTAACTATATATTAACCTACCAAGCCGGTTCTTGTAATGCTCTCTGTGAAATATTTCTGAGAGAATATATACAAAACAAGCATAGGTAAAATTACAACGAAACACGCAGCTTCAAGAATGCTGTTCTGACTCAATGCCAAATCAGCGGCGCTCATATTTTGGCTCAAAAGCTGCAGCCTGCTCTGAAGCAAAGTTACATTTACAGAAAGCGGGTACTCGTCTGTAAAGAACATGACAGAAAGATAATAGTCGTTCCAGTGCCACACTATTGAGAACAACGTAATTACAACAATGATACTTCCAACATTAGGAAGCATTATCTTAATGAATGTTTCAAATGGTCCGCATCCGTCAACAAATGCCGCCTCTTCAAGTTCATTAGGCATTCCTTTAAAGAACTGCTTAGCCATAAAAATGTACAAGCCGCTTCTTAATCCAACGCCTGTCAAGCTCATTATGTAAAACGGCCACGGTGAATTCAATAAGTTTATAGAAACAAGCTCGCCATGGTTGAATATTCGCAAGAGCTGCCCTATTCCAAAGAAGTCAAAGAACCTAAACTTAACATATAATGGAATTATAATTGTTGATGTAGGCACAATGATTGTAAAAAGAACGCAGCTGAACAAAAAGTCACGGCCCTTGAACTTAAAGCGCGCAAATCCGTATGCAACCATTAAACAAATAAACACCTGTATGATTACAGAAGGAATTAGAACTTCCAAGCTTTTAATTATAGAAGTTTTAAAATCCAACACTTGGTCGGCCAAGACAAAGTTCTGCAAAGTCCATGTTTTTGGAATCCAAATTACAGTTGGGTCAAGGCGGTCAATTGGATCACGGAAAGCGTTTGAAACAAGAAACAAAACTGGGTAAAGCAAAACATACGCCATTCCTAAAAGAAACAAGAAACGTAAAACGGAAGAAATTACTTTGAGTGATTTTTCAGCAATTCTTTTTTGTGTTAATTCTTTCATTCTGCGCTCCTTAGTTCAAAGCCTTGTTGCTTGCTCTAGTTAAGAATACATTTATAAGCATAATAATCACCATGACAATTGCAAAGTAAATTATAGAAATTGTTGTGCTGTATTCATATCTTCCTTGTGAAACATAATCGACTATCATGCGCATTATTTTATTTGAGTAGTCAGTGAAGTAGTCAATTATGGAATAAAGTATTGTCATTATAAGCGTTGGTGAAATCATAACAAATGTAATCTTCCAGAAAATTTCCCATCCAGTTGCACCTTCAATTTTTGCAGCTTCGTACATGCTGTCAGGAATTGAATGAAGAGCAGAAAGCAAAAGCAAAATCTGAACACCGCTTCTCCAAGTCAAGTCAAATATTGCGCCAACTGTGTCTGTAAGAACTTTAACAATTTGAGACGGAAATCCTGAGCGAACAAGCATCTGGCTTAGAACGCCTGTTTGGAAAAGTGTTGAAGCCTGCCCTGTTCCGCTTGTCATGACATTCTCCTGAAGTATTGTAATAACAACACCGCTTGAAATAATTACAGGCAAGAAGAATATTGAGCGCATTAAAGTTCTGCCTTTAAAGTCGCCATGAAGAATTAGCGCTATGAACAAGCTAAAGAACACAATGATTGGAACTTGGTAAACTATGTTCAAAATTGATTCAACTATGTTTCTAGAGAAGTCCGGGTCAACTGTGAACGCTTGCAAATAGTTTTCAAATCCTACCCAAGAAAAATTCAAGCCTGACTGTGTGATAGTTATTTTTGTAAACGTATAGTAAATTGCGTTAACAAGTGGTATTGCAAAGAAGCATATAAATCCAACAATCCACGGTGCTATGAAGACGTAGCCCCATCTGCCTTTTCTTTTTTCTAGCGTATCTGGAATTTTAACACTCTTTGTTTTATTTTTTTTATCTTTCATTTTGAGCTTCCTTTTGTAACAGAGTATGTTTGTGTTTTGTAGTCAACAGAAACAGTTACGCCGTTAGAGTAAACTGTTGTCCTTTTGTCTCCGTCTACTGTATAAGATTTTATTGATGCACCTTTTATTTTGCTATTAACTTTTGTAACTTCATTATACAAATCTGCAGCTTCTTCAATCCAGTCGTTTCTGTACACGTTTATGTACCACTGCATTCTGCTGTCGCGTGCGTCATTTTCTTTGTCTGCAATCCACAAGTAAGAAATGTCACTTCCAGTTTCTATAAGTTTAAGTTTGTAGTCTTCAATAGAAGTGTTTCTGTTTGCAGGAAGATTGCTAAACGGTATGTATCCACGCACAACCATCTGGTAGAAAGGTACAGAATAGTTTTCTATGTCGTACATGCTGCTTTTTGTTGGAACATCTGTTATGTAAGTTGTGTAAGGCAACGCATATTCAAAAGGCCTGCTAAGCATTATGTTCCTTGTTGATGATGACTCTTCAAGAAGTCCTCTTAATATTTCAGCAGCCTGTGTTCTTGAAGTGCCCTTCTTTCCAAAGTCGGAGCCAACAACAGTAGCAACGCTGTCTGGAGCAATACCAATGTCTGGATATTTTTTATCAAGAGCCTTCATAAATTTTTTGTAGCATTCAGCAACATTCGTAGCTCTCATAATGTAGTAAGGATAGTCGTCGCTAGTCTTTTCATCTGTGTATGTTGACATTCTATAGTCTGGAACTTTAACAGGTGAACGGTTTACAGCATGGTTTACTGTAAGCTCCTTCATGTGGTCCAAGTCAGTGTCGTACAAATTTACAAAGTCAGCTCCTGCATAGAAAGGAATGCCCTGCTCGTTAAGCCACTCTATAAATTTCTTTAGTTCCCTGTCTCCGCCTAAAGAATTTGAAGCGTTAGGTGTAGAAGGATATTTTCCTAAAATGCCGCCTTTTATCCAGCCGTCGTATTTTACTACGAAGTTGTCAACTCCCTTTTCCTGAAGAACTTCAATTGTTTCTTTTGCTTTTTCAAAAGTGGTGAATTTTACATCGACATTCATTGGGATGCCAGCAATAGGCTTTTTCTTTATGCTTGTTCCAATAAAGTTTATAACCATTGCCGGCTCGTCTTTATTTTTTTCTGTAGTCATCTTTCCATTTTTCTGAAGATAATTTCTGTATTCGTTCGCCATGCCTGCAACATTGTTTTCTTCTTCATTAAGGAAGAGGTACCTTACAGAGAATGTTTCTTGCATATTTATAAACTCTGTTTTTTCAAACACTTTTATATCGCGAGGAGTACCTGTTCTTTCACGGAATGTAAAAGAGTCAAAGTCGCGTAGAATACAACTTGCGCTTGCGGCATTGTAGTTTGTTACTTGTCCTGAAGTTTCTGCGTTTATAACTCCACGCGCTGTTGAATCTTCTATAATTCCTATGTAGCCTGCCCCTTCTCGGCTCATTCCAAATACAGGCAATGCTACTTCTTCTTCCACTGTTGTTTTTCTTACAGGAATAACAGACTTGTCACGGCCGTAAACATACTGTTTATAAACAGCCTCGCTTTTGTTGTTGTTGAAATTTATTATAGCGCCGCTGCCGTCTGGAACAAAAAGAAAGCCATTTTCTGACGACTCTGTAGCCCCAAAATAAGGAGCCACTTCAAAGTCAAGAAGTTTAAGTTCACTAGTTGACTCTTCGTCTTCTGTAATTTCTGAAATTGGAACGCTTATTAAAAGACTGTCGCCGTCAATTGTAATATCAACTGGAATATAAATTCCTTCGCGCTTAAAGTTATGATTAAGCCTTATTCCATTTTGAATTTTCTTTGTTTTTAAGCCTTTTCTTTTTACCACGTTGACATAGCTGTTTGCAGGCCTAAAGCTTCCGTTCTTGTCCTTAGCACGTATGCTCAATATTGAAGGAAGAGCGTTCTTTGTAAAGCCGCTTGCCTTTTCATCGTTTTCCCAGTCAATAGGTGACGAATACCAAACATAACCCGACTTCACAACACGAACTGCGAAAGCCGCATTTTCCTTGTTGTAATAAAGCTCAAGGTCTTTGTTTTTTGCCTGACGAATATAGCCAATGTCCTTAAGCTTTTCCTCTGTGTAATGAGAAGAAACCGGAGATACTGCAAACAAACAAGCTCCTAAAAGAGAAGCAGCAAGCGCAAGTAATATTTTTTTTAGATTCATTTTCATTTTCATCTTCTCCCTTAGAATCTCATAAGAATTTCTTGGAATACAGTTTCCAAGAACGACCACATCTGTGTAAAGAGCGACACGAACAAAAGTATTACAAGCACAACAAGCACAATGCCAAGAAGCGTTAGCAAAATTGAGCCAACTGTTTTTTTCATTGTGTACTGATGCACAGCTTTTACAGCAAGCACCATTTGTAAAATCAAGTACAATTTCTGAACTACTTGCACAAGGCCTAGGAAGAAAGCTTCGCCCTGATAAAGCACGTTGCTAAGTAAAATAATTATTGGAATTAAAATTACATAGAACAACAAAGCGTATGCGCTAAAAATCCACACTTCCTTAAAAGTGCCTTTGCCATCAAACAAAGTACAAACGCCCCAGTTGCACACGCACCACAAAAGGAATATTCCAAAAGTGGAGCCAAGAATAACAAAGATGTTCATTTCATCAAGCCTGTTTCCATTGAATGAAAAACCTGTGTACTGATACTCAAGTATTTGCATTATAAACCAGACTACTAGAATTATATTTGCGTAAAGAAGAGAGCCGTTCTTTTCATGCTTTAGCTCTTCCCAACCTTTAAATGGATGAGCCATAATGTAGAAAGGAAATCTATTCTTTGAAATATACTCAGCATGGTCAACAGGCTTTGGCTGAATGTGCCTGGCTTTTCTATAAATGAATTTAATTAACGGAATAAGCAGAAGTGCAATTATTATTGCCATTACCCAGCCGAAGTTTTTTCTTAATACTTCTGTGCGGTATTCATGGAACGCTTCGCTGTAGAGCTTGTTGTTTTCTCCAAGCTTAAAATAGTGCATTGCCGACTTGTAGTCTTTTGCGCGCTCATAAGAAAGCCCTATGCCCTTTAAGACCATCCAGTTTGTGCTGTCTGCCTTTAGCGCATTGAACCATGGAACTAACGCTTCTTCGTAATATCCTTCATCATGAAGAATAAGCGCCTCATGAAGAGACTTGCCGTAATCTGTAGCCTGAAATTTTGTAAGGCTGCCCTTTACAGAATCAAGCACAAAAATATTGCCCTTAACGCTTACAAGGTCGCATGGACTTGTAAAAGAGCCTACTTGGTTTGTGTTGCCTCCAAAAATTGTAAGAAGGTAGCTGTCCTTGTCGTACTGGAAAATTCTTCCACGCCCAAAGTCAAGCACGTTTATGAATCCGTCTTCATCAACGTCAACTGCGACTAATGAAGAACGCTCAACTACGTTTGACCAAGTAGTATCAATGTCGCCAAAGAACTGTGTGTTAGGCTTTTTTCCATAATATAAAATATTTTGTGAAAGAGGATTTAATTTTCTTACCTGGCCTTTAGTTTCCTGCTCGCCAAAATTAGAAACTGTGTAGATGAAGTTCTTGCTGTCAATTGCAAAGTTTTCGTATTCAATTGGAACATAGCGGTACATTCTTTCACGCTGTGCCTTTGTTGTAAAATGCCGCCAGAACCTGTCGCTCAAAAGCTGCGAGTTTACATTTACTTTGTTTGAGCCAAAGAATCCTAGAAAGTCGCCGTTCTCATCAAAAGTATATGCGCCTTCGTAAGAGCCAAATGAAAGCACATACAGGATATTGTTTGAGTCTATAAGACATTTTATTGGCTGGAACTCAGTCTTCTCGTCAATTATTTCTGAAATAGGCTTTATGATTTTTCTAATTAAAGTGCCGTCTGAATTGCATACAAAAACCGCATGCGCAACTTTGTCAGCAATGTAGAGCCGCCCGTGCTTGTCAAAACAAATGCCCTGTGGGTCTTTTAGCTCAACGCCGCTTTCAAAAGACTTGCCGCTGCCAGCTTCTATTGTGTTAACAAGCTTCATTTCTGAATTTACAATTACAACTCTTTTGTTGCCAGCGTCCAGTATTGCGATGTTGCCATTTAAATCCTTGCACAAATCAGAAGGAGACTTTAATGCTCCTATGCCCAAGTCAAATCCGTTCACAACACCGTTTGGTTCGTATGCAGGAGTCGCTGGAACTGCGTCGCCCCATGTTCCGTAAGAGTATGAAAGGTATGGAACAGGAGCCTCTTTTGGAGAAATCGCATTTACATTCGCAATAAATGCAACCGCAACAAAAAGACATGCTGTAATATTTTTTATCATTCTGTTTTTCATTGCATTACTCCTTAATACCAGATGTTGTCATAGTTTCTATAACTTGTTTCTGAGTGCACTGGAAGAAGACAATTGGTGGAATCATCAAGACAAGCATAACTGCGGAAGCAGCGCCTGTTCGCGCAATACCGCCCGCCTGAACCTGTGATGTTATAGAAGGAAGAACCTTCATACTTTCATTGTAAAGGTAAAGGTTGCCGTTTTGATTCCAAATGTTCTGGAAAGCAAAGATTGCAACTGTAAGCCAAGCTGGTTTTACAGAAGGCATAACAACGCTCCACCAAATTTTAAATTCACCAGCACCGTCAATTCTAGCGGCCTCTAGCAATGAAACTGGTATTTGCCCCATGAACTGCTGCATAAGGAAAACGCCCATTGTTGACTGAACAACAGGAAGTATTAAAGACCAGTAAGTGTTTATAAGATGAAGCTTTGCGCTAATAATGTACTGAGGAATATACAAAACCTGAGTTGTGAACAACAGCGCCAAGACTATAATTTGAGAAATAATATTTTTTCCAGGAAAGTTATGCTTTGCCAAAGGGTATGCCGCAAGGCTTGCAACAACGACATGTCCAACAGTCGCAACAACAGTAACAAGAACAGAGTTGAAGAGGTACCTGCTAAAAGGAACCCACATGTTCTCAAGAATCTGCATGAGCTGTGTAAAGTTGTCAAATGTTGGGTGAGCCACATACAAACGCGGAGGGAACAAGAATATTTCGTTCATAGGCTTGAATGCGGAAATAATGACATACCAAATTGGAAGAATCATAAATATTCCAAGTATTGCAAGGAACAGCCCTAAGAGAAAGTCAACGCCCCTTGAGCGGTTTGCTTTTTTTGCGCCACGGTATCTTAAATGGCGCAACTTTGTTTTAAATTGTTCTTTAGTCATTTATGTTCCTCTTTAGAAGTTTAGTAATAAGTGAATTTGTAAACACCATTATTAAGAAAAGCACAACAGAAAGCGTGCAAGCATAGCCCATTTCAAAACGAACTGTTCCGTAGTCAATTATGTACGTGCCTATTGTGTCTCCTGCGTAGCCTCTTGTAGGGAAGCCGCCTACCTGCTTAATTACTTCGCTTACACCAAAAGAGCTGCTTATCTGCATGACAGCGCCGAACAAAAGCTGTGGTGTCATTGAAGGAATTGTAATGTACCAAAGCTCCTGCCATCTGTTTCTAATTCCGTCAATTCTGCCCGCTTCGTACAAAGAGTTGTCTATGCCCTGGAAGCCTGCAATAAATGAAAGGAAGCCGGCTCCAAAACTAAGCCAAATCTGAACTGTAAGAAGAACTCCAAGAACGTAGCTGCTGTTTCCTATCCAGTCTATTGGCTCTTTAATCATACCGAACTTCATAAGCCAGCTGTTCAAAAATCCGTAGTAGTCGCCAGAGAAAATAATTGTCCATACGTAGAAAATGTTTCCCGCCAAAGAAGGAGCGTAGAAAATCAAAGTCCATATTGAACGAACTCCAGGTGTATATTCGTTAATCATCCATGCAAGCAAAAATGAAAGAACATAGCTAACAGGCCCTGTTACAAATGCAAAAACAAGTGTGTTCTTAAAAACCTGAAGGAATATTTCATCATCAAGAAGAAGACGAACATAATTGTTAAATCCTACAAACGTTGGTTTTTCAAGCATGTTGAAACTTGTAAAACTTAACCCAATTGAAGCTAGAATTGGAACAATTGTAAAAACAGTGAATAGAATAAGCCAAGGGGCAAGCATTAGGTAGCTTGATCGTGTTTCCCAATGAGCCTTGTGCTTTTTTTTATTAAGAACTGTCTCTGTTAATTTAGATGTGTTTGTGCTAGTCATTTATATTTAGCTCCTTTCTCTTGCGGAGTATTTCCTCATTTATCATTTCACAATATTTGTTTAAAGTTGCGCGTGCATTGTTGTTGTTATAGTAAACTTTTGTAAACGCAATATCGACCATACGGATTGTGTAATATCCACCTGGAACTTCTGGTATTTCCTTTACATTGTCCCACTGGGAATTCAACAAAGCCTGCTCTTTTTTAGACCAGCCCATTCTGCTGAACGTCTCTGTGTTCGCTGTGTTCAAACGGGAGGCAACGCCCATAAGAGTTTCAAGCTGAGTCGCATATTTTAATTGCACATCTGCGCTTGTCCACCACTTTAGGAATTCCCAGCCGTCTTCTGGATTTTTTATTTTGTTGAACATTACAATAGCGCTTCCTGAGGCGCTTTCTGTTCTATCTATTGTGCCGTACGCTTTTCTAATTCCAGGGATTGGCTTCATTGCCCACATGTTTCTAATTTCAGGGGCAGCCGCTGTTAGCATATTGTACTGTCCATAAGAAATAATTCCCAATGGCATTTCACCAGAGCGGAACCTTGTGTAGAAGTCGTATTTTAAAGTGAAGCCGTATGCGCTGTAAAAGTCTGTCCACTGCTTAAAAGCGGCGTATGCTTCTGGCTCCATAAGGCCTGTTTCTTTGTCATTGTTTTTGTAGAAGTTTCCACCGTGCTGAGCTAGCAATGTCGGGAACAAGTTGCGCGCGCCCATGCCAGCGTCAATTAGGTCAATGCTGTCTGTTGACTGGTACGGCAAGCCTACTTCCATATTGTTTCTTTGAAGCGTAGGAATAATCTTGTACAAGTCGTCCCACGTTTCTGGCGGCTCGATACCAAGCTCTTCAAAAATATCTGTGCGGTAGAACATCATATGGAAATCCTGCGTTAAAGGAAGAGCATAAGTTCCGCCTTTGAACTGATAAGGAATCATTGCGTTGTCCCTAAAGCGATTTGTAACTTCATCAAAATCAGAGAAAGTGCTCAAGTCATACAATGCGTTTCTGCACGCAAGGTTTACAGGCTGTCCGCGGGAAGTGTTGATTGCAATATCCGGACCGCGCCCTGCCATTGTCGCTTCTATAATTGTGCCCTGAACAAGAGAAAGGTTTATTTTTACTCCAGTCTTTGGAGTGAAGTCGTTTGTAATAAGGTTTCTTAAAATCTGAGCCTGGTCGCGTCCTGCGGAAATCCAAACTGTAACTGCGTCCTTTTCCTTGCCGCCAACACTTGTGTAGTCTTCAACAAAAGAAGCAAAGAACGAGCGTATGCCCATCCAAGTTGACTGGAACCAGTTTGCCTTTGCTTTTGGAACTTTAGAATCAACGCTGGCAAATCCAAGATAGTCTACTTCAAGAGGAATTTCTTTGCGTTGCAAGATCCATGTTGCAAGGTTAGCAATGTTGTCCCTGAAGCTTGACTGTTTTGCAGGAATGTCCTCTGGCTTTTTTGCAAAAATTTCAAGCTGGTCAACTACAGTCCTTAATGTCTGAGCCTCGCTGCCCTTCTGCCCTGTAATGTCTTCAAAGCTGTTTGCCTGCTGCTCAAAGCGAATTGCAAGCTCCTGAAGTTTGTCTATAAGCCCTGGAATTTGTTTTTCAAGCTGATAGTCGCGGTACAAGTCAGGCTCGCTTCCCATTATCATTATAAAGCGGCGGCGCAACGTATTGCACTCGTAAGTAAGGTCGTCAACCGCAGTAAGAATTGGCGTAAGACGGCCCAAGACCTCTTCCATTCTTACTTTATGAACACCTTTTGTTAAGTAAATTAAGCACGGCTCCCCTGTGGATTTAATCTGCGGAACATATTGATTCCACTTTAAATCATAAGCGAATTCCACGCTTTCAAATTCTTTGCACGGCACTTTTCCATCAATATAAATTTCACGGACGGCTGCCATACCGCGCTGTGTGTTCTGCCTGGCCTTGATGAACATTTTATAAAGCCCGTCTTCTGGCACTTCAATGTCCCATTCAATCCACTGACCTGGAGACTTCCATGTAGAGTTGCCTCCAATTGTGTTAAGCCTTATTTTTGAAGGTGAGCTTGGCTCTGTTGCGGCATCAATTCTGTCGCTTGTTGGTATAAGAACAGACTCTGACTTTAACGAGGCCTTTTCTCCCTGCACTTTTACAATTTTTTTCTTAGGTGAAGAAAGGCTGCTGTAATTTTTTGAAATTTCCGCATACGACGGAAGCTCTTTTGGATTATATATTTTAATTGATTTTATGCAGACAGCTTCACGAGCCAAAGTAAGGCTTAATGTGTGGCTGCCTTTTTCTACATAGAAAGGAAGCCTCTTGTTATAGAACCCCTGTGTGTCAATAAAGTCGCGCTCTGTCCATGTTGGAACTTCCTCAGAGTCGCTGACAAGGTCATTGTTGTTCTTGTCACGCCTTATTTCATGGCTGTCTTTCCAAACACGTGAAAACCTAACTGACTGGAAATCATCATTAGGAATTTTTCCATCAACCTTAACTTCAAATTCAATATTCATCCCTTTGCACGGAAGAGGAATATAATCAAGAGACATATAATAAATGCCAGACTCTTCAATAGTAAACGGCCATGTCACAGTTCCGGACTCATCTGTCCAAGCAAGGACATTCTGTTTGCCTTTGTACTCGTCTAGCTTCTCAATTTTTGCATCTGGAGAAGTTGATATATAAGAAAGTGCGTCAATTACAACAGTCTTGTCTGGGTAAGGCGCATCCTTATATTTTTCTAGATATTCATTGATTGAACTACCCCTTGACCAGCGTATAACTTTCTTTTCCACGCCCTGCGCAAAGAGAATTCCTGTAATAAAAACCATTAAGGTTATGCTAAATGCTAATTTCTTTTTCATCTGCTAGGAAAACCTCACTTGTTTGTTCATTATATCATACACCATGCAGTCAGATTTAGCAATAAAAAAAGATTAAATTTTAGTTATAAAAAAATGTTTTAACTTTTATTTTAACCATATTTTTAAGCTAACTATTTATATTTTTTAGTACACTTCCGCAAATTTTTACTTGTTTTTTTTTATTTCAGTTGTATAATAAAATGTAATAATCAATTAGGAGGATTATTTCATGAAAAAAATTATAGCCATTCTTAGCACAGCGGCACTTTTGCTTGCAGTAACAAGCTGCGCTACAACAAAAGCGGCAGAACCTGCAAAAGACGCAGCTGCAGCTACAGAAGAAGCAGCACCAGCAGTTCAAGCAGTTGTTAAAAACCCTGCGCCAACAGCAGATGTAGTTGTTCTAGACAACTTTGAGGAAGGAAACTATTTTTCAGCAGCAACAGACACATCTACAGCAACAGGAGTTGATATTTCTTCTGACTGGGCTTCTGAAGGAACAAGCAGCCTTGCTCTTGAAGTAGGTCCAAACACAAAGGATTCAGGCAAATGGGCTATGTACCAGTGCAATGCTCCTGCAGAAGTTGACTGGTCTACATACAAATACCTTTACTTTGATGTAAAGAACGCAACATCAGCACCTGTAAAAGTATGCTTCTGCTGCATGGGCGGAGCTTGGACTTGGTACCAGAATCCAAACGAAGTTGAAGTTGGCGAAGAAGTAATCAACGTAAAGATGTCCCTTGAAGAAACAATGGCTAACGGCAAAATGCTTTACGGTTCAGAAGATTCTATGAACATGAACTCATTGATTTTCGCAGTTGACGGAGCTACAGACGGCGGATATGTTTACATTGACAATGTACGCCTTGCAAACGACTAATTATAAAGTTAAAAACCATAGAATAATTACTTAAATTAAAACCCCATTCGCTATTATGCAAATGGGGTTTCTTTTATCAAACGATTTTATGTCATTTATCTTAAGTTAAAAACTTTATTTTCTAAATTCTCATTGCTTAATTTCAAAAACAAGATATAATAAATTCAATAATCAACAGGAGGATTATTTAATGAAAAAAATTATCGGAATTCTTAGCGCAACAGCACTTGTACTTGCTGCAACAAGCTGTGCTTCAACAAAAGCTGAATCAAAACCAGCAGAAGATGCGGCTGCAACACCAGCAACAGAAGCAGTTGCATGTATTAACAACCCTGCACCAACAGGCGATGTTCTTTTGCTAGATAGTTTTGAAGAAGGAAACTACTGGCAGGCTGTTGGCGACACTTGGGACCAGTGGGGTGCTCACAACCTTTCTCTAGAAGCAGAAACAACAGAAAACTATGCCACAGACGGAACAACAGGAGCTGCTTGGACATTTGACGAAGCAACTGCGGACACCTCTAAACAGGCTACATTCTTCTGCGACGCGCTTGTAGAAGTTGACTGGTCAGCATACAAATATGCTTATATTGATGTAAAGAACACAAACACAGAGCCAATTGAATTGCAGTTGGCAGTTCAGGCCACAGACGGCTGGACATGGTACCAGACAGAATCTCAGAAAATGGGAATTGGCGAAAATAAAAACGTAAAATTTGACCTTAGCTTCATTACAAAACCAGAGGATGCTACTCTTATAAAGAGAGGAATGTTCAATGTTGTTGGTGAAAACAAGGGCGGCACAATTCTTGTAGACAACATTCGTCTTGCAAACAACTAGTCTTTTGTAAATACAGAATTAGATTAAATAAAAGCGCTTTGATTTGGAGATTTTCTTCTTTTCAAAGCGCTTTTTTATTGCTGTTCGTTAGTGCTTCTTGTTAATATAATTGTATGACCTTCCAGGGGATAAGAGCCTTCTGGAGTGAGCTTGTAAGGAACAAGAATAATACTGTTTTTGTTGTATTGAATAGCTTCAGCAGCATTTTTTGATTTGCCTTTAGGCTGCAAAGTTGAGTCAGATTTTTGTTTTGAATAAGAAACACAATACATTCCAGAAAACAGGGAGTCTTCCTTGTCAGAGCGGAACTGAATGAACTGTTTACCATCCGCATTTTCAAAAACAAATTTGCCTGTTTCAGAAATGCTGCTACCAGTCGCAGTATATGATCCATAGCCGAACGTTATGATTGAACCATCTGAAGTTTTCCATATTGGTCCTTTTTCCAGTTCTGTTTTATAATCTTCACTTAAGTTTTGTTTTGTTTTTTGATTAGAGAAGCTGGCGTTTGTATTTAGCTTTTTGTATTCACCGTCCCACAAGTTGCCTTCGTTAATCAACATTCGAACATCATCTTGTATTTTGATATTTATTGTATCTATGCTTCTAAGGGAAATATTTATGCGTCTTTGAAGATTTTGAATTTCCTGATTTGTCGCAGAAAGATATGCACCGTTCCTTCTTAGGTTTGTGTTTTCCCAGCTGTAGACTTCTTCTGTGTCGCTGTCTAGAAAAATAATTTCACGGCTGTCGTAATTGTATGAAAGATAACGGATATCAGCGCCTTCATTGTCAGTTTTATACCACAAGCCCTCTAGAAAATTTGCAAATGTTTTTTCTGTGCCATCTTGTATTCTAGCAAGCTCTTTTTCCGCAATTTTATTTCCTGGAACCCTTACCTGCAGAACTTTTATATATTTTTTTGCTTCTGAGTTCCAGTCGTATTTTATTTGAAGCTGATCTGTGTTCACAGCGTCGCTTTGAGCAGTGTCTGAAGTGTACACCCATATAGGAAAGCTTTGGCCAGGAGTGTTCGTCTTGTCATATTCATCATAACGGTCAAGCTGCTGAATGAAGATTGTGCCATCGCCTTCAAAATTTGCTATCTGATTAAGCCTTATCCTGCCGCCTTGTTTTGAAATAAAATACGCCTGCAAAATTGAGTTGCCGTTTTCTGCATATCCTTGATAGACTAGAGAAATTTTATGTTCACCAGTAATGTCCATTCCTGTGTATGCAAAAGTTTTTGTCTGAATTATTTTTGTCGCAATAACGCCCATTCTTTCGTACAAAGAGTTTTTGGGATTGTATAGTCCAATTAGAAGTGAAATGTAAGGGCTTGTATTTGTTTTAATAGCGTTCACCTGGTCTTCAAAGCCGTCGCCGTCAAAGTCCATGCTTACTATGCTGATTAAAGTTTCATCCTGATTAAGCTTGATCAATGAAACAAGAGCCGCGTCTTCGCTCAACAATGTCGTTTCAGAGTCCTCTTTCTTGCTTGAGCTATCTGCCTGTGGGACAACAACCTTTGGCTGGACCATGGCCGATTCAGGTTTATATAAAAATTTGCCGCTGATAAAAATAACAACAAGTGTTGCAAAAAGTAAAATAAAAATAACCGGTACAATACGCTTTTTCATATGCACATATCATACCGTTTTTATTTTTTTATGAAAAGGTAATTAAGGGCATCTCTAAAAGCTGAAGTTTTTAGAGGCTCCCTTAACAATTATTGAGTGTTGATTTTAGAATTTCCAAGCCCTGGTCTATTTGCTTCTTTGTAATTACAAGAGGTGGAACCAAGCGCAATGTGTTGGAGCCTGCCGTTGAAATGCAAAGGCCTTTTTCCAAGCAGTCGGTCTCAACTTTTACAGGGTCAACGTTCACTTCAACACCTGTCATAAGTCCCAAGCCCCGCACATCTTTTACGCATGGAAGGTTCCAGCTTTTTATTACAGTGCGCATGTATTCGCCTTTTTCTGTTACTTTGCCAAGGAAGTCTGGAGAAGTCAATGTTTTTAGAACAACACGCGCCGCAGCGCACGCCAAGGGGTTGCCGCCAAATGTTGACTGGTGGTCGCCCGCTGTGAAAACACCGTTCGCCTTTCCCCTGAAAAGACACGCTCCCATTGGAACGCCGCCCGCTATTCCTTTTGCCAATGTAACAACATCTGGATTGAACTGAAGCTGCTCGCTTGCCAAAAGTGAGCCTGTTCTGCCCATGCCTGTTTGAACTTCATCAGCAATCACTATTGCACCGGCTTTTCTTGCCTCGTCCGCGGCCTTCTGCGCCCATAAGGAATCAACTAAATTTACTCCGCCTTCTCCCTGCACGCATTCAATCATAAGGGCTGCTGTTGTGTCGTCAAAAGCTGTCTTTATTGCTTTATAGTCGTTTGCCTTTATTGTTTTAAATCCGTCTGGGTATGGCGCAAAGCTGTCTGGATGGAACTTGTCCTGGCCTGTCGCTGCCAATGTAGCAAGTGTTCTTCCGTGGAATGAGTTTTCCAAAGTTATAATTGTTTTTCTTTTTTTACCGCCGTTCATCATTCCGTATTTTCTTGCAAGCTTTATTGCGGCCTCGTTAGCCTCAGCGCCGCTGTTGCCAAAGAACACGCCTTCAAATCCTGTTGCAAATAAAAGCTCTTCCGCGTAGGAAACACCAACGTCGCTTACATAGTAGTTGCAAATGTGAATCTGCTTTCTTGCCTGCCGCCTTATTGCGCGGACAAGCGGACCGTAGTTGTGGCCTAAGCAGTTAACAGCAATGCCCGCCAAGAAGTCTATGTATTTTTTGCCGTTCACATCTTTTAGAACAGCGCCTTTTCCTGATTTGAATGTAACATCAAATGAGCCATAATTATTTACTACTTTGCTATTCATATCTTGCCTCTTTTCAATATCAATAAATCATTGTGCCAATTCCGCGGTCGCTGAACATTTCTATTAGCAGCGAATGGGGAACACGGCCGTCTATAATATGTGTGCGCTTCACTCCGCCCTTTAACGCTATCATGCAGCATTCTACTTTTGGAATCATGCCGCCTTCTATTATTCCAGAGTCAATCAAGCCTTGAACTTCCGGCATTGGTATTCTTTGAATAAGCGAGTCTGTATTTTTAACATCTTTTAAAATGCCAGGGACATTTGTAAGCTGAACAAATTTTTCTGCGTTCAAAGCGACCGCTATTTTTGCAGCGGCTGTGTCAGCGTTTATGTTGTAGCGGTTAGTGTCGCCGGTTTCTCCCAACGCAACTGTTGAAACAACTGGAATAAAGCCTTGTGTTAAAAGTGACTGTAGAATTTCTGGATGCACTTCTGTGACTTCTCCAACAAAGCCCAAGTCCTCTCCGTTAGATTCTATTTTCTTTGCGCGTAAAAGCCCTGAGTCAACGCCGCTTAATCCAACAGCCTGCCCGCCTTCCTGAAGAAGAATGCCAACAATGTCCTTGTTAAGCTTGCCTGTTAAAACCATCTGAACAATTTCCATTGTCTCTGCGTCTGTGTAGCGAAGTCCGTTTACAAATTTGCTTTCCTTGCCAACACGTGTGAGCATATTGTTAATTTCAGGGCCGCCGCCATGAACTAAAACTACATGAATGCCAATTGTATTTAAAAGAACAATGTCCTTCATTACTGCGTTCTTTAGCTCTTCGTTGAGCATTGCGTTTCCGCCGTACTTTACAACAACGGTTTTTCCAACCCACTGTTTAAAATAAGGGAGCGCCTGCACAAGGACATCTGCCCAGTGCGCGTTGTCAATTCTTGGGTCTTCTGTTTTTTCTTCTTCCATAAATATTTCCTTTTGAGATTCCTCCACTACGGTCGGAATGACATCAAGTGCGGTAGTCGCCGTTTATTTTTACGTAGTCGTATGTCAAGTCGCAGCCCCACGCGGTGCCGTAAGCTTTTCCGTCCTGGCAAGCTACATTTATTACAACCTCGTCTTCAGAAAGAATCTTCTTTGCCAGATCCTCGTCAAAATTTAGAGGTGTGCCGTTTTTAAAGACTTCTATGCTTGAAGAGCCACCTTCTTGAACGCCAATTACATCTGTTGCTCCATGCCTTTTTGCGCCCTTCACGCTTGAAAATCCAACAGATGTCTTGTCAGGGTCGAACACTTCGCCGCTGTAGCCCATTGCGCACAATATTCTTCCCCAGTTCGCGTCCTTGCCAAAGAATGCGGCTTTAACTAAGGAAGAAGAAATAACGCTTTTTGCCAAAGCGCGCGCAGTTTGGACATCTTTTGCGCCAGTCACGTTGCATTCAATCAAGCGGTCAGCGCCTTCACCGTCTCCTGCTATTTTTTTTGCCATCTCTGTGTTTACAGCATTCAATGCTTCAAGAAAATCGTCGTAGTCTTTTCCTTCTGATGATATTTCCTTGTTGCCCGCCATGCCGTTTGCCATAATTGTCAAAGTGTCGTTTGTGCTTGTGTCGCCGTCAACAGAAACGCAGTTGTAAGTTCCCAGTATTGAAGAGCGTAGAGCCTTTTCCAACATGGCGCTTGTAATTGCGCAGTCGGTTGTTATAAAGCCAAGCATTGTTCCAAGGTTTATGTGGATCATTCCGCTGCCCTTGCACATTGTTCCAAGACGCACTGTTTTTCCGCCGATTGTTGTTTCCACAGCGCATTCCTTGTAATGGGTGTCTGTTGTCATAATTGCAACACGCGCTTCTTCGTGGCCTTTTTTGCTCAAGCCTTTTGCTAATTTTTCTATATTGCTTTCTATTTTTTCCACAGGAAGCTGCTGGCCAATAACGCCTGTCGAGCAGACAATGACATCTTCTGAAGAAATGCCCAGCTGTTTTGAGGCGGCCTTTGCCATGCGGAGCGCATTTTGTTCGCCCTGTGCGCCTGTGCAAGCGTTAGCGTTGCCGCTGTTTGCAATTGCAGCCTGCGCTTTGCCGTTGGCAATGTTTTTCTTTGTGAGCTTTACGCTTTCTGCCTTTACCCTGTTCTGAGTAAATACGCCCGCCGCAGTGCATAAACATTCACTATAAATTAAAGCGGTGTCGTTCTTAGTTCTGCCGGCCTTAATTCCACACAACATTCCGTTCGCAGTAAAACCATTCGGAGCAGTTACTCCGCCATCTATAAATTGCATAGTTATGCACTCCTTATCACAAATATTGCATAAGTATAACAAAATGTATGCCTATATTCAATACTTTTGCAAAAGAATGCAAGGTTTTACGTTGACTTAAAAAGTTTGTTTTTTGATATATTTTGGCATCTCTAAAAGCTGAAGTTTTTAAACTCTCATTTTAGTTTAAAATTGCTTTTTATTGAAAATTTCTCAAATCTGGTGTACACTAAAATGATTAGGAAATGTATTTTTCTAAAAAGTCTAAAATCAAAAGTATTTAACAGAGGAGTTTTTATTATGAAGGCAAAAGTTTTATTTTTAGCAACTGCTATTTTATCAATTTTAAGCATTTCTTGCACAACTACAAAAGTTCAGACTATCAATTCAACAATTCAAGAAGCACAGCTCGACTTAGGCTCTCTTCCACGCGACCAATATGTGATTATTGGTACTGTTGAAGGAGAAGGCAGAGTTACAGCAAAAACAAATGTTATAAATAAGCAGATTCAATCTGAAGCAACAGGATTGCAGGTTTATAACAAATATGAAGTTTCTGGCGACAGTGGAAAGTATGGTTTTATAAATTCAAACATTGACACAAATATGAGCATTATTGACAAGGCAATTGCTATGGCAACTTATAAAATGATTCAGGCGGCTAAATACAACAACGCCGACACTGTAATTTATGTAACAACAACTACAACAATTGTTCCAAACACATACAAAGCATTTTCTAAAGAAAGTTTTGTAATTGCTAAAGTTTCAGGGCTTGCTGTAAAAATAAAAACTGATTCAAATGTTCAAGTTAAAATTCCATCAGTATCAGAACAGGAAAAAATTGATGATGTTGAAATTCAAAAACTTGAAGATGAGAACGCTCTAAAAATGAAAAAAGAAAATACTGAGAAAGAATCAGATGACAAAAAAAATGAAGCCAAAGAAGATTCTGCTGAAGTAAATGGTGAAAAAGAAAAAGCAAGCAATAGTGAAGCTGTTGAATCTACAGAAGAAAAAACTGTAAATACAGAATCCGTTGAATCTTCTACAAATGGAGAAACTGCCACTGACACAACAGTATCAGATGAAAATAACACCGTTACAGAGGGAAGTGTAAAGTCAGAAGAGACTAAAATAAAATAATTTTTTACAAACTGGGTGGGCAAATGAAAAAAGCAACTGTTTTTGGCAACGAGATTTCTGGAGCCGCATTGTTCGGCACTAGAATTTCATACGGCATCTGTCATTTTCTTTTTGGGGAAGACAAAGAGCCTCTTGAGCTTGTGGCGGTAAAACGCGGTGAAGTTTACAACGACTTTGGAGTTCTTACTCTAATTGACAAGAATGACGAGACTTCAGAAGAGAAATTTCCAATTGACAAAGACAGGGCAATTATAATTGGAACAATGCGCATGGGCTTTGGCCACTGGCGCATGTCTATTGCAATTGCTTCCGCTGCGCACTACCTAGGTTACACGGGCTATCTTCTTGATTTGAAGTCTTTTGATAAAACTGTCGCTAACAAGTCGATCAACTACCTTGAGCGGTGGTACAACTTGGGCTCACGAATTTCCCAGACTTGGAAATGGTTCAACACACATATTTGGGAAAAGGCAACTTCTTCCGGCGGAATGAATTTAAGCAGCTGCGTCCGTGAAAACAATTTGAGCAAGCTTTTTGTTCCAGTAATAGCAGGACTTCCAAAAGACATACCTATTGTTTCAGCTCATCCATGGGTTGGGCATACTGCTGTTATGGCTGGAATGAAGCATGTTACTACAATTATTCCAGACAACTGCCCAATGGCTTTCTGGCTTGTAGAAGGCTCTAAGCACTGCGCGCAATCTCCTTCTGCATATATGGGCTACAGAACGCTTATTGGCATGGAAGCTGGCAGATGCAAAATCACACACTGCGTTCCAAAAGAAGACATCATCTGCTCAGGTCATTACGTTGACCATGAAATTACTAGCAACATTGAAATTGACTGCGGCAGAAGAATACAGCGCCTTATTGTAAAAGAGCCGCGCCGCTTCTTGCTTACAATGGGCGGAGCTGGAGCACAGGCAGAAAAGTTCGCTGACATTGCTCGCACTTGCAAGCCTTACATTGACACTCAAAGGGCTTGTCTTTTTATAAACATGGGCGACCACAAAGGACGCTGGGAAGTTCTAAAGAAATATCTAGAAAAGGACGGCATTTCTTACACAATGCACTCTGACTGGAAAGAGACAAAATCTTTTATTCAGAAAAAAAGCGTGAGCTATGCAGACGGTGTTCATATATTTTTGCATGATGACTTCTATGCGGCGGTCTACGCGACAAACCTTCTTATGAGAATATCAGATGTTATGATTACAAAGCCTTCGGAGCTTTCTTACTACCCTGTTCCTAAGCTTTTTATTCATAGAGTTGGACGGCATGAAGCATGGGGCGCAATACGCGGCAGTGAAATTGGAGACGGCACTATTGAGACAGATTCAGTAGAGGCGCTTCACCGCACATTGAAAGAGCTTATTGAGCAAGATGATTTGCTTAAGCTCTACTGTAAACATATACAGGAAAACTTCCACGAAGGAATTTACGATGGAGCTTACAACGCGGTAAAATTAGCGGAAATTACACATTAAAATACATCCATGTATTTTAATGTGTTGTAAGAATTGTCTTTGGAGCTAAATTGCAAGTGGCAATTCTTACTAAATTAGAACGCGCATCCTTGCGCTTACCTTATTACAAATTAGATAAACAAGAAAGCCGCTTGCTCAACAGATTTTGCTGGGCAAACGGCTTTCTTATTTTAAAGGCGGCTTTAGTTCAAAGTTGCCAATGTCTTTTTTACACGCTCTATTGACTTGTCAACGCCTAGAATTAGGATTGAGCCAATAAGTGGCGGGCTTACCTTGCTGCCTGTAACTGCTATTCTTATAGGCATCATGAAGTCACCCATTTTTATTCCCATCTTTTCTGATGTTGAACGGGCTAAGTTTTCTGCTCCCTCGTGGTCCAATGACGGAAGCTGCTTTATAAAGTTGATTGCCTCATTAAGAACATCCTTTGTCTTTGCTTCATCAATATGCTTTGGAATAATTTCTGACTTAGGGCAAACAGGCGGCTCTGTGAAAAGGAAGTGAACCATTTCCGCTGCGTCTGTTAGGAAGTGCAGCCTTTCTTTAATTAAAGGCATAAGCTCAAGAAGATGCTTCTTAACTTGCTCGCTTGTCATGTTCATGCTCTTGTCAACACAAACTGGCTCGCCGTCTGCACCAAGAGAAACTCCGCTGTACTCAGGTCCAACCTTTGGCTTTGGCTGAGGGTTCTCTGGATTTATATCAAGAGTAGCGTCACCTGTTCCTGTAATGAACGGAAGTGTCCACTTGTACAATTCCTCATCGCTCAATGCGCGTATGTAAAGGCCGTTGTACCATTCAAGCTTTTTGTAGTCAAATACAGCAGGGGCTTTATTTAAATGCTCAAGTTTGAAATTTTTAGCAAGCTCTTCCAGAGTGTAGACATCTTTGCCCTCTTCGTATGAGCAGCCTAAAAGCGCAACGTAATTTATAATTGCGCCTGGCAAATATCCTCTTGCACGGAATTCATTCAAGCTAGTTGAGCCGTGGCGTTTAGAAAGCTTCTTGCCGTCAGAGCCGTTTACCATTGGAAGATGGCAGAACTCTGGATGCTGCCAGCCGAACGCCCTGTACATTTGAACATGGAGCGGTGTTGAAGGAATCCATTCCTGCGCGCGCATAACATGTGTGATGTGCATAAGATGGTCGTCAACAATGTTTGCTAGATGGTATGTTGGGAAGCCGTCGCTCTTTAAAAGAATTGGGTCGGGGGAAATGTCCTCGTTCTTCCAAACAATATCGCCTAAAAGATGGTCGTGGAATTTTGTCTCGCCTTCTAGCGGAACCTTTAGTCTTATAACGTGTGGCTTTCCTGCGTCAAGATTCGCCTTTACTTCTTCTGCAGTAAGATGGCGGCAGTTTCTGTCGTATCCTGGAGGCATGTTGTTTTCTGTCTGTATTTTTCTTATACGCTCAAGACGCTCCGAGTCGCAGAAGCAGTAGTATGCTTCACCTTTTGCAACAAGCTCTTCAGCGTATTTTTTGTACATGTCAAAACGCTCGCTCTGAACATAAGGCGCATAAGGCCCGCCCTTTTTGCCACCTTCGTCCCAGTCAAGTCCAAGCCATGCCATTGTGTCGTAAAGATTCTGCACATACTTTTCGTCATAGCGTGTGCGGTCTGTGTCTTCCAAGCGCAGAATGAATTTTCCGCCCTTAGAACGTGCAAATAAATAATTAAAAAGCGCAGTTCTTACTCCACCAATGTGCTGCATTCCTGTTGGAGAAGGCGCGTAACGAACTCTTACTTCATCTGAAATATTATCTGACATAAAATTACCCCAAAGTGCCGCTTTATGCGGTCAAGTTTTTCTTATTATAACCGTTAGAAGTTATTTCTACAATAAGCACATTTTACGAATTTATCACGAAAGTTAAACTGAAAATAAATATTTTTATTTTAATAAAACATAATTTGAATTAACAAAAATATTGCCGGAGCCGGGGCTTTGGCACGAAAGAATCTGCACAAGCGAAGCGCGGAAGCCTTTTTCGGGACGAAGACACGGCGGAAGGCATTGTTGACTAAAATGAACTATGTTTTATTAAAATAACTTAGACAAAAAAATCCAACCTAACTTGACAAGCTAGGCTGGATCAAAGGAGAGGTACGAGTGGAGGAACGCACCCACGACGGGTGCGTTATGGAGCGAGTTGGTTTGCTTATTTATTGCATCAAACTTTAACGGAGAAACTTTTTCTGCATCCTCCTCGATCAATGCCAAGAAATTTATGTGTTGTGTGCAAAAAAAATCCAACCTAACTTGACAAGCTAGGCTGGATCAAAGGAGAGGAGGATGCAGAAAATTAGAGAAGTATGTATGGTGTGTGCGTCATACAAGTTCTATAAAACTGCGTGATTGAATAAAAGTATTTCTGTTCAACGAACAAAAAGGCTTTTTTGCTCTTGCAATCAATCATTAAACATATATTGAAACATAATGGTTACAAGAATTCTTTAAATTTTATTGAAAAATATTTTTAAATATATTTATTTATATTGCATAGAATTACATCAGTATGATACTATTTTCTAAATTACTATAAGAGATTACTCCACTGCGGTCGGAATGACAGCTGTTCGTGTAAAATGACAAATTATCATTTCAGTTACCCTATGCTAATTTTATTGACATTATACCCCACTAGAGTATATATTGTAATCAAGGAAAATAATATGAACGAAAATAATAACACAACAATACATGAAACATACAATGTCACTGGAATGTCCTGCGCGGCGTGCTCTTCCTCTGTTGAAAAAGTGACACGTAAGCTTGACGGACTGCAAAACGCATCTGTGAATCTTGCAACGGGAAAACTTACAGTTGACTACGACAGTTCAAAAGTAAAGCCTGAAATGATTATTGCAAAAGTTACAAACGCAGGGTTTGGCTGCGAGCTTATTCAAAATAAAAACGAAGCTAAAAAAAACAAATCTCAAAAAATAAAATCAATTGATGAAGAAAAAAAAGCTGACATCATTGCTGATAAAAAAGAAAAAAGCACACTTATTGCGTCAATCATTTTAACTGTAATTCTTCTTTTTATTTCAATGGGCACTATGATTTTTAAGTCCATGCCCTTTCCAAAATTATTCAGCATGGAATATTCACCGTACAATTTTGCAATTCTACAAATGCTGCTTGCCATTTCAATTATGTACTGCGGAAAACATTTTTATGTTCGCGGGTTCAAATCTCTGCTGCACGGAATACCAGACATGGACACGCTTGTTGCATTGGGAAGCACGGCCTCTTTTGTGTACAGCGTCGCTGTCACGTTTTTAATTGGACAAAACGGGCATTATGTTCATGAGCTTTTTTATGAAAGCGCGGCTGTTGTTGTGACATTCGTTGGCATTGGGAAGTACATGGAAAAACGAAGCGTTAGAAAAACAAAGAGCGCTGTTGAAAAACTTGTGGCGCTTGTTCCAGAAAAAGCGTTTGTAATTTCTACAGACGGCACTGCAAAAGAAACTGCTCTTGAAGAAATAGAAGCTGGCGATTTGGTCTTAGTAAAATCTGGTGAAAAAATTCCAGTTGACGGCATTGTTGAAAAAGGAAGCAGCGGCGTTAACGAGTCAATGATTACAGGTGAAAGCATGCCTGTTGAAAAACAAGCTGGCAGCAAGGTTACAGGCGGCACTCTAAACGGCACCGGTGTTCTTGAAGCACGCGTCACAAATGTTGGAGAGGACACAACTCTTAGCAAAATTATTTCTATTGTTGAAGAGGCGCAGGCGGCAAAGGCACCAATTTCTAGAGTTGCTGACAAGGCGGCTGGCATTTTTGTTCCAGTAGTTATTTGCATTGCGGCAATTGTCTGCTTGGCTTGGACTGTTGTTGGCGTTTTAGGAAGCAAAGGAATTGTCCCTTCATTTTTAACACTTGGAATTGACGTTGGGTTTGTGTTGAAGGCAACTGTAAGCGTTCTTGTCATTGCGTGCCCGTGCGCTTTGGGGCTTGCAACTCCAACTGCAATTATGGTGGCAACAGGAATGGGCGCTTCTAACGGCATTCTTATAAAAAGCGGCGAGTCTTTGGAAAACGCTCACAACATTGACACTGTTGTTCTAGACAAGACAGGAACTGTAACAAAAGGAAAGCCTTCTGTTACAGATGTTATTTCAATTAACTGCACTAAAGAAGAACTTCTAGCTCTTGCGTCCAAAGCAGAAAAAGGCAGCACCCACCCGCTGGCAGAGGCAATTTTATCATGCACTTGCGCATGCTCTTTGGGTGGTGAAAAAACTTCAACTAACAAAACTGTTCCAGGCAGAGGAGCAGAATATTGCGATGATGAAAAAAGAATTCTTGTTGGCAGCAAAAAGTTCATGGAAGAAAACAACGTTGTGTTCGACATATCAGCAGAAGAAAAAGAAAAACTTTTTGGACAAATAGAATCTTTTGAAAAAGAAGGCAAAACTGCAATGTATGTCGCGTCGGCAGAAAAAAAACTTAATGAAGAAAGTGAAAGTTATTTTAAGGGAATTATTGCTGTTGCTGACACAATAAAAGAAGATTCAGCTAAAGCGGTGAAGGCTCTTCATAAGATGGGTATTCATGTAGTGCTTCTTACAGGCGACAACAAAAGGGCGGCTAAATATATTGGAAAGCAGATTGACTCTGATGAAGTGATTGCAGAAGTTCTGCCGGAAGACAAATCTAAAGTGGTTGCCTCAATTCAAAAGTCAGGCAAAAAAGTAATGATGGTTGGCGACGGAATAAACGACTCGCCTGCCCTTGCACAAGCTGATGTTGGGGAGGCAATAGGAAGCGGCAGCGATGTTGCAATAGAAAGCGCTGACATTATCTTGATGAAGAGCAGCCTTATGGATGTTGCAAAATCAATTAGGTTGAGCAGACTTACTATACGCGACATTAAGCAGAATCTGTTCTGGGCTTTTTTCTACAACATAATCTGCATACCAATTGCGGCGGGCGTTTTGTACCCAGCGTTCCATATTTTGCTAAAGCCAATGTACGCGGCCCTTGCTATGTCGTTCAGCAGTGTCTTTGTTGTTACAAACGCGCTCAGGCTTAGGACAAAGAGATTGTAAAGCATAATTGAACATTAAAAACATCTGCATATAAATGTCCTTATGTTGAAATCAGTAAATTCCGATAATAAAAAAGTAAAAATGTTTAAAATTAGCATTATTTATTTTTGGAGATATTCTGATGAAAAAATTATTACAACTTTTTGCACTTGCATTAACTATAACCCTTTTGACAAGTTGCTTAACTACAAAAAAAGAAGAGGAAGATCTTTCTGTGCAAGACTTGATTCTTGCAGGAAGAATTGATGAAGCGAAAGAAATGTATCTTTCAAAAACTGACATCAATGAAAAAGATTTGAATGGCAATACGGCTCTACATGCGGCCGCAAAAGTTGGTGACAACGATTTAGTTTCTTTTCTTTTAATTAAAGGAGCAGACAGCACTTTAAAAAATGACGATGGGAACACACCACTTCTTGTTTCAGTAAAAAATAGCAAATATTCAACTTCAACCATTCTTGCAGAAATAGGAGAAAATATTTTTACAACAGATTCTGAAGACAAGAATGCAATAGACTTAATTACTGCCTATGATACAGATGGATGGTATGACGCGTTTATCACAGAAAAGATTTGCAATATTGAAGATAGCAAGGGAAACACAATTATTCATTACTTTGTAAAAACACAAAATCAAAAGGCAATAAATAAATGTATTGAGAAAAATGTTTATCTTTCAAAAGAAAATTCTGAAGGAAAAACACCGCTTGCATTAGCTTATGAAAATGTAAATGATTTGAAGTCTGTGGAAATTGCAGCTTCATTAATTATGGCAAAATGCGAACCTGTTAGAGGTGAGTTCAGCTACTTTGAGGATGCAGTTAGGACACACAATGTTTCTCTACGCTCTGACGACAACCAGACACCAATGCACATTGCGGCAGGTGCTGGACACAATGGAATTATCAAATATTTAATTAAAAACGGTGCTTCAACAAAAGCTCAAAACAATTTAGGCTCAACTCCTTTGCACGAAGCTGTTAGAAAAGGCAATGTTGAGATTATAAAAACACTGCTTGATAACGGAGCAAATATAAATGCACGCGACAGTCTTGGCAAAACACCAATTCTTATTCCTATAACAAAATCACAAAACTCAATTTACACAGTGCTGTTAATGAACAAAGCTGACGCAAACGCTAAAGACTTGTACGGAGACACTCCTCTCCATATTGCAACAATGAGCGCGGTAGATGTAAGAATTCTTCAGAAATTAGTTGATGCTGGTGCTGATATAAATGAGAGAAATAAATCTGGAGTTACTCCGTTAGCATTGTCTGTTGATAATAATTTAAAAGAGCATATAAAATTTTATGCTAACTTGGGCGCTGACATAAACGCAGAAGATAAATTTCAGGAGACTCCTCTTACAAAATCATTCTTAAATAAAGATATATCTGTTCTTGAAATGCTTGTTAATTCAAAAAATATTTCTTCAAGAGACTCTGCAGGCAACACTCCACTTCATCTTGCGCTCTTGAAAAAAGTTGACATGAAATATGTAAATTATTTGTTAAGTTGCGGCGCAGATATAGACGCAAGAAACAGTGACGGCGACAGTATTCTTTATCTTGCTGTAAAAAACAACATGCAGGAAATTGGGCAAATTTTAATTAACAAGGGCGCAAATGTTTATGCCACAAACACTGCAAATTATTCACCGCTCAGGCTTGCTATGACAAACGGCGGCACTACACAAGATTGGGTTTTAGGCTCAACAGTAATTTCTGGAGACGATGGAAATGGAAACACTCCACTTCATTACGCTGCGGAGTGGAAACTTGATAATTCTATTGCGTACATTATTCAAAAAGGCGGGCTTGTAGATAAAAAGAATTCTAACGGAGAAACACCTTTATACAATGCAGTTAAGTCAAACAGCGCTTTAACGGTTGAGCTTCTTCTTTCTAAAGGGGCAAATGCAAACTCAAAAGATTTTTTAGGAAATACACCTTTGCATTATAGTGTAAGATGGAATTCCATAGCGGCTGCAAAAAAACTAATTGACGCAGGATGCAATATTGACCAGAAGAATTTCTCCGGAAAAACAGCATTGAGCGACGCGACACGTTCCGGCGCAAAATCAATGGTGGCGCTTCTTCTTTCTAAAGGCGCTAATATAAATTCAAGCGATGCTACAGGAAAAACAATTCTTACACAGGCAGTCCAGTCTGAATATGGCGAGATGGTTCAAATGATTTTAGCAAATGGCGCGACAGTAAATATTCAAGATATGTATGGAAGGAACTCCTACCACGAGGCCGCTGAAACTGGAAACATCACAATAATAAATCTTATTAGAGACGCTGGTGGAAATCCATTAAGCCGTGACTCTTTTGGGAAGACACCTTTCTCTCTTTCTATAGGAAAAGACACATCTGTAATTGACGCAGTTCTTGGAAACGATGTAACACTTACAGACAGCGACGGCAACAATCCACTTCATGCGGCTATTACTTCAAGGGCATCTACAAAAATATTGCAAATGCTAATAAACAAAGGATATTCAATTGACCAAAGAAATGGCAAAGGCCTTACACCGCTTGGACTTGCGATTGAAGAAAATAGACACGACTTAGCAAAGATTCTTTTAAAGAACAATGCAGATCCTTTTGTACTTGATAATGTTGGAAACTGCGCTGTTACACTTTCATTCAATTCTGAAAACTTAGATATACTATCTGAGCTTGTTCAAGACGCGGGAAATCGTTCTGACCTGCAAGGTGATACAATTCTTCATTATGCGGCACGAAGCGCAAATGCAGAAACTGTAAAACAACTTCTAGAAATGGGGCTTGATAAGACAAAAGAAAACAACGCTGGTGAAACTCCATACGAAATTGCCACCCGTTGGAAGAGACCGGAAATTTCAAAGCTTCTTCTTTAGTTTTTAGATTTATTTTTTTTAAGAAGTTCCAAGAATTTTTTGAATGCGGAATTTTCCTTCTTCATTTCACGGGAACCACGTGTTATGTTGCAAAGGGACATTCCGTATTTTTTTGCTATCTCACGCTGAGTAGTTCCTGCATCTAGCTCTTTTACCAAGTCCCATCTGTTTGCAAAATCTTTAAGTTCAGCCTTTGTAAACAAGCAGCCAAAGAAGTCATAAATTAGTTCTTCATCTTTTACTTCTGCAAGAAGAGAGCACAGCTCCTTTATAGTTTCTATTCTTGAATTATCTAAAAGTTCTGATTGCTTAGTTGGCATTTTTCCACCTCAATTTATTTTGTAACACGTTATAGAAACATTATATAATAGATTAGAGAAAAAATCAAATTTCATTTTAAACTAAAGTTTTTTTTAAAGATATAGCACATAAACTTCGGTGCCCGCAATGACAGCATAAAAAAAACAGCAGAATTTGAAAGGAGGATTTACAAATTCTGCTGCCAAATAACTTTTTTTTTTACAGAAGAGCGAACTGAGAGGTGTACAACTTATAGTATTCGCCTTGCTTTGCCATAAGCTCGTAGTGGCTGCCGTTTTCTACAATTTTGCCATGGTCTACATAGAAGATTGTGTCGCAGTTCTTTATTGTAGAAAGCCTGTGCGCAATTATAAAAGATGTCCTTCCCTTTAGAAGCTTGTTAAGTCCGTGCTGCAAAAGTATTTCTGTTTCTGTGTCAATTGAACTTGTAGCTTCATCTAGAATTAAAATCTTTGGATTTGCAAGAAGCGCTCTTGCAAATGAAATAAGCTGCCTCTGCCCTGCGCTTAGACGAGTGCCCCTTTCATTTACTTCTGTATTGTAGCCGTCTTCCATTTTCATTATGAAGTCGTGCGCGCAAACAGTTTTAGCTGCCACCATTACTTCTTCATCTGTTGCGGTGTAATTTCCGTAGCGAATGTTGTCCATGATAGTGCCTTTGAAAATAAAGCTGTCCTGCATCATAACGCCCATTTGTGTACGCAAGGATTTTATTGTTACGCCTTGAATATCAACATCATCAATTAAAAGCTGTCCTGAGTCTGGGTTGTAGAAACGGCTTAGCAAATTAACTAGTGTTGACTTGCCCGCGCCTGTTGGACCTACAAGCGCCACTGACTCGCCTGGTGCAACTTTGAAATTTATATTATCAAGAACTTTTACACCTTTGTCGTAGCTGAAGTTAATATTACGGTACTCAACTTTTCCAACAATAGGCTTCATTTCTACAGCATCAACAGAATCTTTAACATTGACCTCTGTGTCTATAGTCTCAAAAATTCTTTCAACATAAGAGACAGCTGTTAGTAGGTTGTTTATAAAATCAGCAAGCGTGTTAATAGGCTGCCAAAAGCGGCTTATATAAGCTGTGAACGCAATAAGCACACCAACAGTTACTCCAGAATAGCCTGTCTGAATCCAGTTCACACCTAGAACAAAAACAGCGCCCATTGTTAAACTGGAAATTATTTGTACGAACGGTCCCATTAAAAATGAAAGTGTTACTGCGTGCATCCAAGAAGCTCTATATGAGTTAGAAAGATTGTCGAATATTCTTATGTTCTCATTTTCACGGACAAAAGACTGTGTGACCCTTATGCCGTTTATGCTTTCTGAAATGTACGCATTCAAGTTAGACTGCTTGTTGCTTTGAATTCGCCATGCCTTCCGCTGCCTTTTTTTAAGTGCAAAAACATATACTATGAAAATTGGAAGTCCGCAAAGAACAACTAAAGTAAGCGGTCTGTTAAGGTAGAACATAAAGATGATTATGAAAATCAAAGAGCACAAATCTGTAATAGTGTTGATCAAACCGTTGCTCAAAATATCAGAAAGATTGTTAACGTAATTTACAATACGAACTTGAATTTTTCCATGCGGCCGTGAGTCAAAATAAGAAAAAGGAAGCTCCTGTACATGTTTGAAAATATCGCTTCGCAAGTCGTGAACAATATCCTGCCCAACTTTTGTCATCATTGTGATTTTCTTTTTTAAAGCAAGCGCTGTAAAAACAGAAATTGCAAGAGTGGCTATTCCTAAGTAAATTATGTGTGTGAAATCTTTGTTTGGAATATAGTCATCCATTACAAGCTGCAGAAAATAAGGGAAGAGCATTCCAAGTGCGCTTGTTACAAGCATAAGAATTAGAATTCCTACCATTGTTTTAGCGTGAGGTTTTACATATTTTCCCAACCGCTTCAATTGAGTGAAGTCGTAGTTGTCTTCAATTGACTCATCTATGTCGTATCTATTTCTTGCCATTTTATTCACCTTCCTTTTCATTGTTGTTTTGGAAGTCGCCATACTGATGTTTGAACACAGAAGCGTAGTAGCCGTTTTGCTTAACAAGATCGTCATGTGTTCCACGCTCTATTATCTTTCCATCATTCATTACAAGTATTTGGTCGCAGTCTTTTACACTTGATATTCTGTATGCAATAATGAAGAGAGTTCTATTTTGAGTAACAGTCTTTAGCGCTTTTTGAATTTGAGTTTCTGTTTCCATGTCAACAGCGCTTGTTGTGTCGTCCAGTATTATGATTGACGGATTGTTTAAAAGCGCACGTGCCAAAGAGATTCTCTGCTTTTGACCGCCGCTTAAGCCAACGCCTCTTTCTCCAACCATTGTGTCGTAGCCGTCTGGAAGTTTTCTAATGAAAGAGTCCGCATCAGCAAGTTTTGCAACTTTTTCCACCTGCTCAAAAGGACAGTTTGGATCTCCGTAAGCTATGTTGCCTTCAATTGTGTCGCTGAACAAAAACACGTCCTGCATTGCCATTCCAATGTTCTGCCTTAGATTGTAAATATCAATGTCCTTTACATTTATGCCATCAACTTTTACATTGCCATTTGTGACATCATAAAATCTGCAAAGAAGATTCATAACTGTTGTCTTTCCGCTTCCTGTGTTTCCTATAATTCCAACGCTGTGGCCTTTTTGCACTTTAAATGAAACATCTTTTAGAATAGACTCGCCGTCAGTGCTGTAGTCAACATGGTCAAATTCAACATCGCCATCAAGAGCTTTTTTTTCAACAGGATTTGCTGGAAGTTGAACAACTGGCTCCGCTGTGAACGTATTGTAAATTTTATCAATAGAAGCCTTGAACCTCATAGCATCGTTAATAAGCCAGCCTATTTGACGAAGAGGATTTGTAATCATCCAGATGTAGCCGTTTACTGTTACCAAATCTCCTAATGAAATTCCGCCAGCCTCTTTTCCTTTTATTGCAAGATAGCCGCCGTAAACCATAAGGATTACATTTATAACAGTCGCAAGAAATTCAAATAGTGGAACATATTTTTTCCAAATTTTTGAAGCGTCAATTTCACTTTGCCTGTATTTTGCATTTTCTTTTTCAAAGCGGTTTATTTCAAAATCCTCTTTTGCAAAAGCACGCACAACTCTGTTAGCCGCAATGTTTTCTCCAACGTAAGAATTCAAACTTGAAAAGCACTGTCTTATTTTTCCAAACGCAGGTCCCACTGCCTTCATCTGAAAATAAACAACAAGCGCGCTGAATGGAACAACAGCAATAAATGTTAGAGCAAGTTTTACGTTCACAAAGAAAATCATTACGAACGCCGCTATGAACCAAATTGCGTTTCTAAAAATATTGTAGATTACGTATGCAACAAAATGCCTTACTGCGTCCATGTCGCCTGTTTGACGAGACATTAAGTCGCCGGTGCGGTTCTTGTTGTAGAAAGTAAAATCTTCATGAAGAAGTTTTCTGTAAACAGCGCCCCTCATATCGTACAGGACACCTTGTGAGCTTCTTTCAAAAAGCATTAGGGCAAGGTATTGAAATCCTTCGCGGAATATTGAAACTCCAAGAAGAACAATAACACATGTCCATAAATACTGGTACTGCTTATTTAAAATAACAGTATCGACAATGAAGCCTGAAATTTTTGGGTTGATTACTGACATTGTTGAAACAACAGCAATAATCAAAAGACCAAAAAACATCTTAAGAAAGTGTTTCTTTAAAAATGTGTTAAACCACTGAAATGAACTCATGGTTTGGAGTATATATTATAAAAAGATAAAAGCAATGACTTTTTGCGCCAAAACTTTTATCTTTTTTAGAAGAGATTTATACTATTTTTTACGATAAATATACACTATATTCGCTAAACGTAGGGCTTTTTTCTTATAGATTCTTACTATTTTATAAAGTTTCGTTTGTAATTAAAATGTGTGATGTCATTCCGACCGAAGTGGAGGAATCTGTTTTATAAAAAGTGCTTATTTATATAAGAGATTGCCACGTCGCTTTGCTCCTCGCAATGACATCTTTATTCTGTTTACATTATGTCAAGGTATGGAACAAGAACCATGTCCATTGCGCTCTTCATGACAGTGAGTGTGCATTGTGCAAGGAAAAGTCTTGCGCTTGAAAGCTTTGGCTCTTTTTCTGCCGCTGAAAGAATTGGGCAGTCACGGTAGAACGCGCTGAAGCATTTGCTTACGTCGTACAAGTAGTTTGCAATAACGCTTGGGTCCAAGTCTTCCGCTGATTTTGCGACAGTCTTTGGGAAAAGCCCAAGCTCCTTTACAAGCTCCCATTCAGAAGCATTTGTTAAAAGGGCCAGCGCTTCGTCGCTTGAGTCTGGCTCAACCCCGCTTTCTTTTGCCTTGCGTAGAATTGATGAAATACGTGCGCCCATGTACTGCAAGTAAGGTCCAGTGTTGCCTGTGAAAGAAAGGCTTTCCTCTGGATTAAAGAGCATGTCTTTTATTGGAGTTATTTGAAGAAGGTAATAGTTCAAAGCACCAAGCGCAACTTTTTCAGCAACGTCATCAGGGTTGCCAACTGCGTCTTCCCTGCCCTTTTCGTTTATTGCCTTGAGCGCGTCTGAATGAAGCGAGTCAATCAAATCATCTGCGTCCACAACAGTGCCTTCCCTGCTCTTCATTCTGCCGCTTGGAAGGTTGACAAGACCGTAGCTTAGGTGATAGAGCTTTTCTGCCCAGTCATAGCCCAGCTGCTTTAAAATATAGAACAACACTTTGAAGTGATAAATCTGCTCGCTTGCAACAACGTATACCATTTGGTTATAAGGCCAGTCCTCATGTCTTTTAATAGCGGTTCCTATGTCCTGTGTGATGTAGACAGAAGTTCCGTCTTTTCTAAGAAGAACTTTTTCCTGCGGATTTCCGTCCTTGTCTTTTCCAACAACATTTGTAATGTCAATTCTTACAGAGCCGTCTGGAGCTTTAAAGAAGATTCCTTTTTCCAAACCTTTTGCGATCACTTCCTTGCCTAAAAGATATGTGTCGCTTTCAAAATAATATTTGTCAAAAGAAACATTTGTTCTTGCGTAAGTTTCCTTTACTCCTTCAAAAGTCCAGGAGTTCATTTTCTGCCAAAGGTCGCGCACTTGCTTGTCGCCGGCTTCCCATTTAACAAGCATGTCTTCTGCTTCTTGCGCGGCTTCCGGGTGCTCCTTTAAGTACTTGTCAAATTCAACATAGCACTGTCCTACAAAATGGTCGCCCTTCATGTGAAGTGTTTCTGGAGTTTCGCCTTTTGCTTCGTGGTACATTTTATACGCAATCATAGACTTGCAAATATGAACGCCACGGTTGTTGATTAAGTCAACTTTGTAAACGTCAGCGCCTGCTTTTTTTAGAATACGGCTTACGCTTTCTCCAAGCGCATCGTTCCTCATGTGGCCCAAGTGAAGCGGCTTGTTTGTGTTAGGGCTTGAGAATTCAATCATAACTTTTCTGCCGTCAAAAGGCTTCTTGCCGCTTTCATCGAACGAGCCGTAGTTTTCTTTTTGTGATTCTATTGTCTTTAAAATTCCAGTTGATGCGTTTGCCTTGTCAAGCTTTACATTTACGTAAGGACCTGCCGCTGAAAATTTTCCAAGCTCTGAAGGATTAACACCGCCCAAAGTTTTTTTATTTTGAATAGCGTTGTTTATAATTTCCGCAACACCTTGCGCAATTGCAGCAGGAGCCATGTGGAATGATTTTGCCAACAGGAACATTGGACTTCCAGCGTCGCCCATTTCTGGCTTTGGTGGATTTTCAACTTTTACATTTTCTGATTTTATTTCATCGCATTGAATTGATTTTTCTTTTTTAAATTCGTTTATTGCCTCTGTAACAATTTGCTTGAATATGTCGTTTGAATTTGCCATTTTATTTCTTCCTTGTTTGTACGAATGATACAGCAGTTTAGCAGATTTTGTAATATTTTGCCATACAAGAGGTTATGGATTATAAATTGTGCAAAGTCATTTATCCCATCTACATCAAGAAATTTGAATAATTAGTCCATTTTTTTCTATCATGGAATCAATTGAAAGTTGAGAAAAAACAGAGTACATCGTAACCGTCAATTAATTCCCCCATTAAACCAATGGAAAAGTTGCTTTATACTCTTCCAAGAATGGAGGAACATTTATGGGAATAAAATTTACAGAGGATGAAAAAATACAGTTTGTAGAAGACTGGAGGACAAGCGGACTTAATAAAAAGAAATACGC
>JBAXYY010000004.1:0-35348 GCA_041670585.1 Treponema sp.
CCCTGTCTTATTTTATAAAATTCCTTGTCGTTTTCTTCGTAGCGGAAGTCGTAGATTGACCTGTCAATATCTGCTACTTTTGTTTTTTCTTCCATCAGAACGCTCCCTGCCCCATTGCCTTGGCTGCGTCCATTGCTTCTTTTGCGGCAAGTGCTAGTTTTTCCTTACGTTCAGCGTCCTTTATTTCTTGCGGAATGAACTGCTCAAATCCATGCTCGTTTATTTCCTGCACCAAAGAGCCGTCTCCTGTATGCACCAAGTGGCCTTTTACCATGACGTGAGTGTAGTCTACATGAAGGCTTTCTAGAATCCTTGTAGAGTGAGTGATTATTAAAAGCGCGCCGTTCATTTTTTTCTGATACTCTTCTATGCCCTTGCTAACAGTTCTTACAGCGTCAACATCAAGCCCTGAATCTGTCTCGTCTAAAATTACAAACTTTGGCTTTAGCATAAGTAGCTGCAAAATTTCAGCCTTCTTTTTTTCTCCGCCAGAAAAGCCTACGTTCAAATCGCGTGTCGCGTAAGAATGGTCCATGTTAAGAATGTCCATTGCTTCTTCCATAGATTTTTGGAACGCGAACAACTTTACTTTTTCTGTTGAAACTTGCTGCATTGAAGAGCGTATGAATGATTCAAGGGAAATGCCTGGAACTTCAAGCGGATCCTGAAAGCTTAGGAACATACCAGCCTTTGCCCTTTTGTCTGTAGTTTCGTTTGTAATGTCCTTGCCTTCAAAAAGAATATTTCCGCTTGTCACAGTGTACTCTGGGTTGCCCATAAGAGCGTATCCTAAAGTTGATTTTCCAGCGCCGTTCGGTCCCATTAGAACATGTGTTTCTCCGGGCTTTACATTGAATTCCACATCATGCAGAATTGATTTTTCTTCTATGCTAACATTTAATTTTTTAATCTCAAGCATATTGTCCGCCATAATGAACTCCATAAATCTGTTATTTAACAGTTAATTATTTATATTATAGACAATTACAATCTTACTATTTGATTATCTCAACTTCAGAATAATTATCTATTAAAACGCTAGGTTTTTGTATCTTTAAGATACTGATTTTTACCATAAGCGGCAACAGTCTAGCATATTTTGATAATAAATTCAGTAGTTTTGAGTGTTTGTGTGAAAAAAATCCTTCCATGTATTTTTTGTTCTGAAATCATCCTCTATGAAGTTATTATTGATGAATTTTAAAAAAAGATAATGAATGAAATTATAGAACGCAACAGAAAATGCATTGGGTGCCACTCTCGCCCCGTCCAGCCCGCCATCACCGCAAGAGTCGCGGCAGGTCCCAATACATTTCCTGATGCGTTCGTCATATGTATTTTGTTATTTAATTATTGTTTGTTTTCTTTGTTCAATTCATCAATAAGGAACGGAAACGCAGCCTCGAAGTCAACGCCGTACCAGTTGTAGTCCTTGTGCTCAAGCGTCTTCTTGATTGAAAGAACTGTGAAGTCAGCCGCAAGTTTTACTGCCTGTTCCAAAGTCTTGCCTCTTTGCAAAGCGCCAACTGTTACAGACGCAAAAATGTCGCCTGTGCCGTGGAACTTTACAGGAAGAAGCTCATGGAAATATTCAGTGAAGGAATCTGATTCCTTGTCATAAGTAAGAACACCGCACTTGCCTTTTTTATAAGCCACGCCTTTAAGAATAACTTTTTTTGCGCCAAGTGATGAAAGTTTTTTCATCAAGTCGTGAATATATTTTTCATCATATTTGTCGCCCGGATACTGTTCGCCAAGCATATAGCAAGCCTCTGTAATGTTCGGTGCGATTATGTCAGCCTTGCCGCACAACTTTGCCATTGCAAAAGCAAATTCTTGAGTGAAGCCTGGGTACAAAGAGCCGTTGTCCGCCATGCAAGGGTCAACAAAAACAAGCTTGCCGCTGCCGCCAAAATCATCAAAGAACTTTGACATAAGCTCAAGCTGTTTGAAGCTGCCCAAATAGCCTGTGTATATTGCGTCAAAAGAAATCTTCTGCTCCTTCCAGTGGTCAGTTATCTTTTGAATATCATCAGTCAAATCCCTAAAAGTAAAGCCTTTGAACGCTGTATGAGTTGAAAGAACCGCTGTTGGAATAACCGCAGTTTCCACTCCCATTGCGCTGATAATTGGAAGTGCCACTGTTAAAGAACATTTTCCAACACAAGAAATGTCCTGAATTGTAACTATACGCTTCATTTTTTGCCTCTTTTATTTTTATAATGATTTTACAACAAACTATAGTTTTTTTTGCAAAACTGGTCTACCATGATTACATAAATATTTATATATATTTATATAAGGAAAAAATAAATGAAAAAAATACTGCTTATATCACTTTTAGCCGTTGCGACATCATTATGTTTTGCTGTAGAGCCTTTGGAAAACAAGCTGCCTGAAAAATATGTGCTTTTACGCGACGCGGTTTATGGAACAACAAACACAGAAAACGAAGTAGCATCTCTTTACGACAACGCGGTGACAGAGGCAAACACAAACTACAAAAACGAAGACCTTCACACTCTTTTAGCATTATGCAATTACATGAAAGGAATGGACTACTACTACAAGGGTGAAGAAAAAAAAGCAGGCGATTGCTTTGACAGCGGCATTTCAGAAGTGAACAAATCACTGGAAATAAAAAGAACCGCTATTGGAATAACAGCGTACACAAAGATTCTTCTGCAGAACAGCTCCGTAAAATCCATGACATACGGCCTAAAATGGGTGCCAAAAATCACAAGCCTATGCGACGAAGCAATCTCACTAAATTCAACATACACTCCTGCATACCAAATGAAATACGCAATTCTTTGTATAATTCCCTCACCATACGGCAACTACAAAAAAGGCTCAGAACTTATGCTTTCTTTAAATGATGATAAATGGAAAAAAGAAAAGGACGACTACTTTTCCATTGCAACAGCCGCCGCATACGCATTTTCCAAGACAAATCAAAAGTACAAGGCAATTCTTTGGTACAAGAAAGGCTTGGAATACTACCCCAACAACTCAGACTGCTTAAAACAGCTTGCTGAGGTAGAACAATAGGCTCCAAGTCTTTTATAAAATCTCTATGCAACTTATAAGAACATATTTTTTTATAAGTTATATTAACTAACAAAGTAAGTGATCATCTCACCTTTACCCTTCACTTCAACTGTCACTTCCTCGCCAAAATGAATTAAGTTTTTTGAAAGTTCCATTGTCTCTTTTGTAACATGTATTTTTTGTGGAACTCCGCTGCTTTCCATTCTGCTTGCAACATTTACAGTGTCGCCCCAAACGTCGTAAATAAATTTAGACTTTCCTATTACACCTGCAACAACTTCACCGCTGTTAATTCCAATTCTCATTGTGAATTTTACATTGCTTGTCTTGTTGAAGTCGTCCAAATCAGCAAGCATTCCTTTTGCAAACAAAATTAAGTGAAGTGAAGGATTTTCATTTTTTACAGTAAGACCGCTTGCCGCCATATAAGCGTCGCCAATTGTCTTTATTTTTTCAATGCCCTCTTTCTGCGCACGTTCATCAAACCTAGAGAACAAGTCATTCAGTCTGTTTACAATTGTTGAAGCGTCCAAACCGCTTGTTATTTTTGTAAAGCTAACAATGTCTGCAAAAAGAACAGAAACATTATTGTAGTGGTCAGCAATAACTTCATTTTTATTGTTGCTAAGACGCTTTGCAATTGCAGGAGGAAGTATATTTAAAAGAAGCTTTTCTGAATTGTCCTTTTCATGCTCCAAGTCCTCTGTCTTCTTTTCAACCATTGTCTCAAGCTGCGCTTGTATTTTCTTCATTCTACTAAATCTTATTTTTACACCTAATCCCACTGCAATGATAATAAATGCTACAAGGACTATCCAGAATACAATCATCTGGTAGAAATACGGCTTCTGTTCAATATAAAGTTCTTGAGAAAGTAAGCTTTCCACTTCATCGCTATTTTCAGCTTTTACAGTGAATGAATATTTTCCAGGCTTTAAGTTTGTGTAAGAAACTGTTCTAGCTGTTGACCAGTCAGAATAAGTAGAGTCAAATCCAAGAAGCTGAGAACTAAATTGAGTCATCTCTGTGGAAATAAAGCTCAAGCCAGTGTACTTTATGCTCAAGCGTTTGTTGCCAGGCGGAAGAACAATTTTTTGTCCATTAAAAGCTACAGTCTCTGTGTCGGTCGTAATAGTCTGCAGATGAACAACAGGAACAGTCATATTTGATTTAACTTTCACAGGATCGTAAACAGCAAAGCCGTCTATCAAAGTGAACCAAAGACGACCCAAAGAATCCTTCATAGAAAGAGAAGTTGATGTTACACCCCCTGAGCGAAGTCCGTCTGGTCTACTAAAGAATTTTGCAGTGATATGTGATGAATTGCCATCTGCAACATTTTCCAAAGACTTGTACTTTACAGAAGAAATGCCTCTGTTGCTTGTAAACCAGACAGTGCCCGTAAAGTCAACAAGCACTTGGAACACGCTGTCTGTTCCCATTCCGTTTGCGTAATTGAATGTATAAAAGCTGCCGTCCTTTAATCTTGACAAGCCTGTGCCTGTGCAAATCCAAAGCTCCCCTTCATACTCTTCAATTTTAAAAACAACATTTCCTGCAAGACCGTTTTTTGTTGAATAAAGATTTTCAATTTTTCCATTGTTTAAAACAAATATTCCGCCGCCGTCAGTGCCGCACCAAATTTTTCCGTCTTTATCTTCGTAAAGGCACATTATGTATTCATTAGGAAGCCCCTGCTCGCGCGTCAAGCAAGTAATTGCACCAGTTTCAGAATCAATAACATTCAAACCATTTGTTGTTCCAATGTACAAATCACCGTTATTAGCTTCAAGAGAAACCCTTACTCTGTCGCCCGTAAGACCGTCCTTCTGCATCCAAGACTTAATTGTCCCGTCTGGAGAAATTCTCAACATACCGAATTTTGCATAAGTGCTTACAAGCAAGTCTCCGTTTTTTGCAATTTCCACATGTCGAATTCTTACGTTAGAACAATATTTTGTAATATCATTTTCAACTCTCATCATGTTGTTGTAACAGTACAAGCCGTTGTCAGCGCCAAGCCAAATAAGACCCGTATTTGTATCTTCTGCAATAGCGTTTATTGTTGTAGGAAGCGATATTGTTTTAAACCGGCCAATGCTTATTTTTTCAAGCCCTCCCCTGTCTGTTGCAAACCAAATATTACCTTCTCTGTCTTCAAGTATTTTGTTTACATTGTTATCAGCAAGCCCCGACTCCTGTGTGTAGTAGTCAAGATGACCGCCATTTAAAATGCAGACCCCTGAGTCTGTGCCAAACCAAATAATGTGATTTCTATCCTGATAAATTGAATTAACAATAGTGCATGGCTGTTCACCATAAGCCAAATCAACAACAGTCTGTTTACCTTCATCAATTCTAACAGCATAATGAGGGCTTACACCAAACCAAAACGCTCCCGTATTGTCCTGCGCAATTTCTGTCACAACAGGATTTTCTATTGAAGTGATTCCATCATACCTAGAGAACTTTCCGTTTGTATAATAATAAATTCCGTTTTCCTTAGAGCTTGCAACCCAAATTCTTCCAGCACTGTCGCAGTAAAGGCAAAGAATAAGAGCTTGTGAATCTTCATATTTTTCAAGACCTAAAGGATTAACAATTTTCTCGTCTTCTGTAATATAAGAAACACCGCCAGCAGTTCCTATCCAAATATTATTGTCCTTATCTTCTGCAATTGATCTAACAGAGTTGCTTGAAAGCCCATTGCTTGTAGTGAACTGTCTTACGCTTCCATTTGGCATTATCTTTACAATGCCTTCGTCATTTGTTCCAACCCAAATATTTGCTTTTGAATCTTGAAAAAGAGTTCTTGCAGAAACAAAATTATAGTCAGCATTTGTTGTATGATTAAATATAGTGAATTCAACGCCATCAAATCTTACAAGTCCGTCATAAGTTCCAATATAGAGGTAACCAGTTTTGTCTTGAATTACATCCGTGATAGTGTTGCCAGGAAGCCCGTCTGCCGCTGTCCAAACACGGCTTACATAGTCGGCAAAAAAATCATCGGGGCTAGCTGTTCTTGTGTCTCCTGCCGCTGCAAATGTAAATTCAATGCACAAGCTAAAAATAAACAAACATATTATCAGCTTGTAAAGTTTTGTTTTCATAGATTATCTCCAAAAACGTTAGTATTCTTAAGAATACCATAAAATGGAGTTTTTTGACAGCTAATAATGATGCTTATTTTAAATAAAACTCTTTATGAACAGCTTTTTCTGTGATATACTTGTAAAAATTTTTTTCGTTATTTTTCTGGAGGAAAAAGTGAGCTCTAATCAAGAAATCATGGGGCCAAATTACAGGCCGCCGCTTAGTCGCTGGATTCCATTAAGTTTTCAGCATGTTTTTGCAATGTTCGGTGCAACAATTCTTGTTCCGCTTTTAACAGGATTAAGCACTTCAACCGCTCTTTTTACAGCGGGAACAGGTACTTTAATTTACATTCTTGTAACAGGCGCAAAAGTTCCTACGTTCTTAGGCTCTTCATTTGCATTTATTCCAGCGCTTATTGGAATTGGGCAAAAGTACGGAATGCCTTACGCAATGGGAGGCGCAATATGCGCAGGTATTTTTTACTGCATAGTAGCGCTTATAATAAAATTAGTTGGACGCAAGTGGATTGACGTTGCATTGCCACCAGTTGTTATTGGCTCAGTTATCATAGTAATTGGAATGTGCCTTGCCCCTACAGCTATTAAAGAAGCAATGTATGTTGGAGCAACAGGAAACCCACAAGATTATTCTTTAGTCTACTTTAGCATTGCGGCTGTTACATTAACAATCGCTGTTGTAGCAACAATATTCCTAAAGGGATTCTTCAACACACTTTCAATTCTTATTGGACTTGTTGGAGGCTACCTCTTTACACTGATCATGGGACTCTTCTTCCCTGCATACCACCTTATTGACTTTACAGTTGTGGAAAACGCAAAATGGTTTGGACTTCCATTCCTTCAGTTGAACGCAGAAACTGGCAAATACTTCTGGATGGCACCAAAATTCAACATTGTAGCAATTCTTACATTCATCATTATTTCTATTTCAACAATTTGCGAACACTTGGGCGACTTGCTTACAACATCTAAAGTTGTAGGAAAGAACTTCTATGAAGATCCAGGGCTTCACAGAACACTTTTAGGCGACGGCCTTGCAACAGCATGGGCTGCAATTTGGGGAGGCCCGCCAAACACAACTTACGGCGAAAACATTGGCGTTATGGCAATCACAAAAGTATACTCTGTCTGGGTAATTGGTGGAGCGGCTGTAATTGCAGTTATTCTTTCTTTCTGCCAGAAATTTGGCGCTATAATTCAGACAATACCAACACCAGTTCTTGGTGGAATCTGCACACTTCTCTACGGACTTATTGCATCAAGCGGTCTTAGAACCATTGTAGAAAGCGGCGTTGACTACCAGAACAAAAGGAACCTCACAATTTCTTCAGTAATTATGGTTATTGGAATTGGCGGCGGCGTTTTGCAGTTCACAGTTGGCAATGGATTTACATTCAGCTTAGGCGGAGTGGCGCTTGCAACAGTTGTAGGCATTCTTCTTAACTTGATTATTCCACGCGACAAAGTTCAGGAATCTAAGTAAATTTAGTAAACTTAGTTAACTTAGTAAACTTAGTTAACTTATCAAGGGCATCTCTAAAAGCTGCGGTTTTTAGAGGCTCCTTTAAAGCAAAAGCCTGTGCTTGTTTGTATGAAGTTTTCTTCATTCATTCAAAGCGCAGGCTTTTTTTATGAACAAATCTGCTTTAAAATAAAAAACCTTCCGAACTTGCGGAAGGAAAATGGCCCATGGCAGAATCGAACTGCCGACCGTCTGCTTAGAAGGCAGATGCTCTATCCAGCTGAGCTAAAGGGTCAACGCAAATAAAATACTATAAATCTTAACTTTGTGCAACAGGTAATGATTTGATTTTTCAAAAGAAATCAGTTTTTTTCACCTTCAACAATAGAAACTGAACCAAGCAAAATTGGCTTACTGTAATATTTTATCCAAGTTGAAGTGTCTATTCCAACAGAAAGAACATACATGCTTACATACCACGTTCCTTCTTCAGAGGCTGTTTCGGAATAGCATACATCGTCATCGCCTTCTTTTGGAACAACATCTGTATCTGTGTTATCACCACCAAAATTAAATGTGTAATATTTAGAGCTTATGTTTCTTCGTGGGTAAACAACAGTTCCATTATATGTTAAGGCATATGCTTCATCATAAACTGACATAGGATCTGTATTATTCAAACAAATACCCGCTTTTAAATCACCGTCATTGTAATCAGTTAAACGAATATATACATATCTGTCATTCCCATTGTCTTGCTTGATTAATGGAGTAATGCTGCCTGTGCTAAGTTTTATTGTTTTATATCCTTGAGTTTCTATAATTTTTTCAGCGGCGCTTGTGAAATCATCATCATTTATTAAAGTATTTATTGCGCCCTGATAAGTTGTCATTGTTGAATAATTATTAAATATTTTGTAATAAACTTCAGTACCTTTAAAGGTAACAGCGGTCAAACCGTTGTTCTTAGAATCTGCGGTATAAAAACTAAAGTAATTTGATAAATAGTCGGAAGAATTGTAATCAGACTGATGCACTATTGATGGCGCATACAAGTACGGATAAGTGTCAAGTCCGCAACTAAGAGTTGATAATAAAAAAAAGCAGGAAACAGAAAGAACAGCTGTACCTGCAGTTCTCTTCCACATTTTTCCTGCTTTGTTCATATTAAAAAAAACACTAATATTTATAAAAGGTTACTTGCTTTCTTTGTCAGTAGATTTTTCAGCATCTGTAGGTTCTACAACTGCATCTGTAATCTTGCCTTCAGTCTTAAGTGTAATAAGACGGCTCTGAGCAACATTTGTCCACTCGTCATCTGGATATTTGTCTACAAGTTTATTGTAAGCGACAGACGCGCCTGTAAAATCATTAAGAGCTTCCTTTACGCGTCCAAGGCTGAACAAGCAATGTGTTACAAGCAAGAAGTCCTTGGCATCAGAAGCTGACTCATAATACTCAGCGGCTTTAGTATTGTCTCCAAGCTCTTCACAGCAAACAGCGGCGTTGTATTTGCAAACAGGAGCTGTATAGGATTTTTTACCAGAAGCAAATGCGGCAAGCCAATAAGTCTTGCTGTTTTCATAATCTTTTTTCTGGAAAGCAATGCTCGCTGCAAGCATGTTCGCCCTTACGCCAACAACATTTTTTTTATTTAAATAAGGCTGAATTTCATCCATTACAGTCTTTTCACGGGAAGCAATCTCTTCGTCAGTAAGAGAAGAAGAGTCTTTTGTAAAAACATATTCAATTGTATCAAGTTTTGCAATGCCATTCTCTCTTGATTTATCTGTAACTCCAACTGTTACGCATACTGCAATTGCAGCTACAACAAGAATAATCACAACTAATAGAATTGGCCTACGATATTTTGTAACAAAATTTCCTAACTGCTCAGAAGGATCTTTTTTTTCTTTTTTCATTTTAATTACATTATCAGACATTTTTTGTAACTCCTTTAAAATGTTTTGTCATATTACTATTTTTTGGTTCTAATATCAAGCTCATTCATAAGCCTTGAAACATAAGTTCTTTGCACATCAAGCAATTTAGCGGCCTCTGTTTGGTTGCCGTTTGTCTGCTGTAAAATCTTTATAACATAAGCTTTTTTAAATTCATTCAATGCTGATTTTAATGTTTTATCATTTTCTGATGATAACTCTTTAACTACCCCGTCTACTTCTGAAGATTGTTCTTTTTGTTTTTCAACAGAATTTGGTATGCGTAAATCACCTACTTGAATAAAAGCAGGATGTCCTAACACACAAGCTCTTTCTACTGTGTTTTCAAGTTCACGAATATTTCCAGGCCAATAATAGTCATAAAGAGCTTCCATTGACGCTTTAGAAAATCCTTCAAAATTCTTTTTTGTTTCTGCGCTGAATTTATTTAAAAAGAAATTTGCCAAAGGCTCAATATCTTCTTTTCTTTGTCTTAGAGGAGGAACATTTAATGGAAGCACATTCAATCTGTAATACAAATCGCTTCTAAAAGTTCCATTTTTTACCATAGCTTCCAAATCTCTGTTCGTGGCCGCAATTATTCTTACGTCTACAGAAATTGTTTCGCTTGATCCAACTTTTTCAAACTGCTTTGTCTGAATTACACGTAAAAGTTTGCTTTGAAGATTAAGTGGAAGTTCGCCAATTTCGTCTAAGAAAAGAGTGCCTTTGTCCGCCATTTCAAAACGGCCTTTCTGATTTGACACAGCATCTGTGAACGCGCCTTTTACATGACCAAAAAGCTCGCTTTCAAGAAGCGCTGGTGAAAGTGCCGCGCAGTTCACCCTGACAAAAGGCTTGCCGTTTCTGTTGCTCTTAAGATGAAGCTGTTCTGCAAAAAGCTCTTTGCCAACACCGCTTTCTCCCATAATTAAAACAGAAGAATTTGTCTTTGCAACTTCATCTATTACATGAATCAAGTCAAGTATTATTGGGCTTTTGGCAACAAAGGTATGGTATTGCTCGCCATTTTTAACAGCATTTTGTAAGACAGTAATTTTATCCTGGGCATTTCTAAAGTTGTCTGCGTTCTGGTAAGCAATGCCCGCTTGATTTGCAAGCAGCTCTAGAATATCAAGATCTTCTTGATCAAACTGCTTTCCTTCAGCCTTGTTAATTAGTTCTATTACACCAATACACTCGTTTTTAACATGCATTGGTATTGCAATCATATTTCTGCTAACATACCCAGTCTTTTCCTGTACAAAAGAAAAAAACCTTGGATCATTTGGGACATCATTTACAATTAAATATTGATTATTTGAAACAACCCAGCCGGCAATACTCTTTTTATCAACAAGAATATTTTTTGCCTCTGCGCCTTTTGGTCCTAAAGCAACCATAAATCTAAGTGTATTGTCGTCTTTATTTATAAGTAGAAGGGAGGAAGATTCACATTCAACAAGATGCATTGCCGATTCAAGTATATAAACCAGCAATGCATTCACATCAGAGTAACTGGAATTTATTCGAGTGTTAATTTCAACGAGTGTTTTTAGTTTTCTAGGGTTAATAGAATCTATGTCACTCATTGAGGTTACGCTATTTTTCTTCCTTTTGTGATTTCAAGCTGTCGCCAATTGTGTAAGCACCTTCATCATCGTTTCCACTAGATGACATGTACTGTGAAATTTCGGCTCTAGCCTGTGCCTTTTTATACTCTTTTACAGAGAAAGCAACCTTTTCTTTTGCTGTGTCTACAGAAACAACGTATACGTTTACTTTGTCGCCAACATTGTATTTCTTTACAGCGTCTTCATAAGGAACTTCACGGTCGTCGCTCAAGTTAGCCTTGTTAACAAGACCTTCAATTCCTTCTGGAGCCTTTACAAAAATACCAAAGTCTGTGATTGAAGTAACTTCGCCTTCAAGAGTTGTGCCTGGCTTATGGTCGTCAGCAAACTTCTTCCAAGGGTCGTCTGTAAGCTGTTTAACGCCTACTTTAATACGATGATTTTCTGTATCACATTCTGTAATTACTACTTCAAGCTCCTGGTCCTGTTTAACTTCGCTGCCCGGATGCTTTACTTTCTTTGTCCAAGAAAGGTCTTCGCTTGCTAAGAAAGCGTCAATTCCTTCTTCAAGCTGAACAAAAGCGCCGCTGTTTGTAATTTTTACAATTTTGCCAGTAAGTTTTGTTCCAACAGGATATTTGTCGCCAATTGTGTCCCACGGATTAGCAGTTACCTGTTTAAGTCCTAAAGAAACACGTCCGGCCTGAATATCGTAGCCAAGAATCATGCACTCAACTTCATCGCCCTCTTTTACCATGTCTGAAGGTTTGTTGATTTTCTTAGTCCAGCTGAATTCTGAAATATGAGCAAGACCTTCAATTCCTTCTTCAAGTTCAATGAAAGCGCCAAATTCTGTAAGCTTTGTGACTTTGCCTTTAACAATGTCATGCACATGGTACTTGTCTTCAAAGTGCACCCATGGGTCTTCTGTAAAGTGCTTAAGTGAAAGATTGATTCTCTTTCCCTCTGGATCAAGGCGAATAACTTTAAGCTCAATTTCCTGACCTTTCTTTACAAAATCCTTTGGACGAGTAACATGGCCCCAGCTCATATCGTTGATATGAAGAAGTCCGTCGAATCCGCCCAAGTCTATGAAAGCGCCAAAACTTGTAAATGACTTTACAGTTCCCTTCACAGTGTCGCCGATCTTAATTTCACTGAAGAATTTATCACGGTTGGCGTTAATTTGCTCTTCAAGATATTTACGTCTGTTAACAACAACATTTTCCTTGCTGCCGCTGTACAAGCGCTCAATATAGAATTTTGATTTAAGTCCAAGAAGCTTTTCTTCTTTTTCTACTTTCTGGCTGTCTGACTGGCTTATTGGCAGGAACGCATTAATTCCGCCGCCTAAAGACACCATGTAGCCGCCCTTTGTAAGAGTAGAAATAGTTCCTTCAACAGGCTTTTTTTCTTCATAAGCAGTCTTGAATTCCTTCCAAAGACGCTTTTCATCAGCCTTTGTCTTAGATACCTCAGGACCGTATTTACCAAATTGATTGATAAGGAATACAGTAATTACGTCGCCTTTCTTTGGCAAAGTGCCATTGAATTCAGCAACAGGAATTTTTCCTTCTGATTTGCAGCCGACATCAACAAAAACTGTGTCTTCTGTAACTTCTACAACGGTACCGTCAATATTACGTCCGTTTTCCACTGGCTCCATTTTGTTAAGAGATGCTTCTAATTGTGTGTGAATGTTGTCGCTGGAGCTCTGGGCTTCATTCTTTTCCACTTCCTTCTGTTCCATAGTAAACCCTTTAATGTGAATTTTGGTCTTGATTATCTCACAAACCTGTTTAATGGTCAAGTCAGATGTATCAATATAATGCGCGTCTGGTGCTTTTTTTAATGAACCTTCCGGCTTATTTTTATCCATTTCATCGCGTTTTATAATTGACTGCTTTATTTCTTCCAAAGTTAAGTTGCTTACACCCTGGTCAAATCTTCTTTTTGCCTGAACATCTGCGTTTGCGTCAAGGTAGAATTTGTACTCTGCGTTAGGAAACACAACAGTTGTCATGTCGCGGCCTTCGCAAATTATGTCCATGCTTTTTACAATTTCACGCATACGCTCGTTTACAAAATGACGAAGCTCAGGAATTGAAGAGACCGCAGAAACATGCGAGTCAACTTCATCGCTGTGCAGCTTGTCTTCTACGTCCTCTCCGTTTAGAAAAAGATGGGCGTTTTTGTAGTCAAGTTTCTGTTTTTTTGCAAAATCAAGGACCTTGCCTGTGTCCGCTAAATCAATTTTTGAATTCAACAAAGCTAAAGTGAGCGCCCTGTAAAAACTGCCGCTGTTTAAATAAACAATATGCAAATCTTCTGCTATTGCATGTGCCACAGTGCTCTTTCCTGTTCCAGCCGGTCCGTCAATTGCTATTACCATTTAATGCCTCTTAAAAAAAACTTTCTTTTGAAAAACAACGCTCCGGTTTTATAAATTTTATTCGCGTGGCCTGCACAAAGACAAAAGACCCTGCACTTCATCTTTTGTAAGATTTCTAAATTGCGCAGGTTGTAAGTCGCCTACTCCAACACAGCCAATTCTTATGCGCATCAAGTGCTTTATGCCTATTTCTTTTGAGTCAAACACCCTTCGTATTTCACGGTTTTTGCCTTCTACAAGCACAATTCTCATGCGGTGGGAGTTAAGCTCTTCGGCAGTCTGGCATTTGTAAAAAACATTGTCTATTCTTATTCCGTCCATAAACTCTTGCGCTAAATTTCTTGGCACAGGAAGGCTTGTGTCTACAATATATTCCTTTTCAAGTTCAGCTGACGGGTGAGAAAGACGCGCCGCAAATTCACCGTCGTTTGTAAAAATAATAAGTCCGCTGGAAAACATGTCTAGGCGGCCAACATTGTAAAGGCGTTCAGTGTATGCTGTTTTTAAAATGTCAGCTGCAATTGGCCTTCCACGTTCATCTGAGGAAGAGCAGACATATCCTGAAGGCTTATTTAAAAGAACGTAGCGCTTTTCTTCTTCAACATGGACTTCTTTGCCGTCAACGCAGATTTTGTCTTCTGATGAAACTTTTGTGCCAAGCTCTGTTACTTTTTCGCCGTTTACAGTAACACGGCCGTCTGTAATTATCTGCTCGCTGGCACGGCGGCTGGCAACTCCTGCACGCGCCATGTAAAGCTGCAAGCGTATTTTGTCTGATTTTTCTTCTGAAGCGTCTGTTGTATTGATATTATTGTTTTCCATTTTTTCCTTTCTTGTTTAACGTGCAAGCTCGAATCTTTCACTTTCTTTTTCATCAAGCTGCGGCAAGTCGCTAATGCTCTGCAAGTGGAAGAATTCAAGAAATTCTTTTGTTGTTCCATAAAGTATTGGCTTTCCAGGTATGTCTTTTTTACCAACTTCCTTTATGAATTTTCTATCAAGCAAAATCCTCATCATGTTGTCAGCGTTAACATGCCTTATGCTTTCTATTTCCGCGCGTGTTATTGGCTGGCTGTACGCAATTATTGAAAGTGTTTCTATAGCAGCCTTGCTCAAGCGGCCTTCGTTCTTCTTGCCGTATTTTTCCTTTACCAAGTCAAAGCTTTCTTTTTTTGGAACAAGCATCCAGCCGCCAATTATTTCTGCAATTTCTATTCCGCTGTCTGCGTTTGAATATTTTTCCCTTAGGCGTGACAATGCTTCATTAACTACATCAACTGAAAGCTGTGATATTTTAGATAGGTTTTCTGTGTTCTGAGGCTCGCTTTCTAGGAACAAGATTGTCTCTATTAAAGCAGTCTCGCTGTCCAAGTTAAGGTTTGCGCGGCGCTGAGCAGTTTCATCGTCCTCTGACTCTTCGTCTGGATATTCGCTCTTTTCAGCTTCATCTGATTCTGTAGACTTTGGCTCTTCTGATTTTAACTCAGGCTTTTCTGTATTAGAAGTGTCTTCTTTTTTAGAAGAATTGTCTTCTGCAGGCTGCACTTCTTCTTTAGATTTATTTTGTTCTTTTAATTTTGGTTCTTGTTTTGAAGATTCTGAATTTTCTGCAGCAGAAACTGTAGCATTTTCTTTTGAAGATTCAGCTTTTATTTCTGCTTTATTTGCTTCTTGTTTAGATTCAACTTTTTCTTTTTCAGGTTGTGTATTTTCTTCTTTTTTAGCTTCAATATTTTCTGAACCAGATGATTTTTTTTCATCTTCTGATTCAGAATTGTTTTTTTCATTAGAAGAAGGCGCTTCCTTTTCAACTACATCGTTTACTGTTGGAATTTTAGCTTCTTTTTTCTTAGACGCTTTTTTGTTTTTAACTTCTACTTTTTTTTCTTCAACTGTTGCTGGCGTATTCACTACGCTGCCGCTTTCTTCTTGCATATTTTTATGTCTCCAAACATTCTATTTTGGTATATCTCAGCCATCTTGAATTTTACAGCTTCCAATATTGCCATGAATGCACATATTACATCAAGTTCGTTTCCTTTTCTAGTAATAAGCTGTGTAAAAAGACATTCTCCGTTTTTTTCCAACAATTCGTTCATCAGCGTAATTTTTTCATTTACGGTGATTTCTTCGTTCATATTAAGAATTCGCTCGTCTGGGTTGGTGTTTGTAAGGTTGCGGAAAATCTTCTGCATGTCCTGTAAAAGCGACCATGTGTCCATTTTTTCCCAAAGATTGTCCTCTTCAAAAGGCAGAACACGCTCAATCTGCTTTCTTTCAAAGCCCCACTCGCTCTGCTCTTCCTGTTCTTCCATAAGGTTTGAAAGTTTTTTGAACTTCTGATACTCAATAAGCTTGTCTACAAGCTCCTGTCTTGGATCTTCCATGCCCTCGTCGTCATCGTATGCAACTTCAACAGGCAAAAGCATTCGGCTCTTAATATAAATCAGCTTTGCGGCCCAGCTGTAGAATTCGCTCAAGTCCTGCAAGTCTGTCTTAACTGCATAGTCAAGGTAGTCCAAGAACTGCTCTGTAATTTCAGCGATTGGAATATCATAAATATTGATTTTATTTTCACGGATAAGGCTCCATAGCAAATCAAGAGGACCTTCAAACTGCCCCGCAGTGAACTTTCTGTGTATGGAAGCAGCCTCTTCCTCTTCACCTTCATTGTAAGCCTGCTGCACTTGCGCCTGCGGCTCTTTAACAGCCTGCTTTTGCACTGCCGCCTGATTGTTATCCTTTTGTTCCATAAAAATGCCTTCCTTGTGGAAACCGTACATTTCTTATTGCATCATCTTTATAAATTCACTTGAATCAATATATTTTTCTATTTTTTGATTCTGAATTTCACTAAGCATCTGCTCATATTTTTCTAAAAGACATTTTGCATTGTCTTTTGTAAGAAGCTTTTCTTCTTCTTTTGATGTACGGCTGCTTTTTATATCATCGGCATATTTTTTTAAAACCTCAACTAAAGGTGTTAAAACAAATGAACGTTCGTGCAGCTTTTGGTGCGGAATAATCAAGTCGCTGTCATTTACAACCCTTGTTCCAAAAAGCTCTATGTCTATGTCAAGCGGACGCGGCCCGTTGCGGAATTCAACGCTTCTATTGCGCCCAAGACTATTTTCTATAATATGTATGTCATTTAGCAAGTCATGCGGCTCCTTGCTGTAAAAACAAAGAACCGCCATGTTGTAGAAGTCGTCCTGGTTTGTCACATACATTGCGCCTGTTTTATACACAGACGAAACAACTACGTTGCATGACAAACAAGACATAATCTTACTGCATGCAAGGGCTAGAAGCTCCAAAGGACTTCTTCCTTCAAAGCTTTTGTTCGACCCAAGCCCAAGCACTGCATATTCCATTTATTAGAACAACTCCTCTGGCACAGGCTTGTCAGAAGCGGCGGCCTTTGCCAAAGATGTTGCCTTTGCAGAAGATTTTGCTGTTGACTTAGAAGGCTTTTCTTCTGTTTTCTTCGCATCATCAGATTTTGCTTTTGAAGCGTCATCAGTTTTTGCAGGGGCGCTTTCTTCCGGCATCTTGTCTGTTGCAAGACCGCCAACGCCTACACCCTTTGCCCGCATCTCTTTTTCGTAAGCCAATATTTGTGCCTCTGTTACAACTTCGCCTTCCTTTGTTCTAAGGACCTGACCTGGGAAAATCTTTTCGCGTAATGTATGCTCAAGCTCCATGCTGTAGTCAGGGTTGTTTTCTATAAATGCGACTGCGTTTTCCTTGCCCTGCCCGACTTTTTCTTCACCGCGTGTGTACCATGAGCCTTTTTTGTCTATAAAGCCGTGCTTTACAGCTGAATCAAGAAGACTCGCACTGGCAGAAACACCCTTGCCAAAGTACATGTCTAGCTCCACTTTTCTGAACGGAGGCGCAACTTTGTTCTTTACAACTTTAACACGCACCCTGTTGCCAATTGCGTCATCGTCTCCCTTGCCGTCAATTGTTTCTATGCGGCGTATTTCAAGACGCACTGATGAATAAAACTTAAGCGCGTTTCCACCAGTTGTTGTCTCTGGGTTTCCAAACATAACGCCAATCTTCATACGGATTTGGTTTATAAACACAACAATGCACTTGCTTTTGCCAACAATAGCGGTGAGCTTTCTAAGTGCCTGGCTCATAAGACGAGCCTGCAAGCCCATTACGCTGTCGCCCATTTCGCCTTCAATTTCCTTTTGTGGAGTAAGGGCCGCAACACTGTCTACAACTATAATATCAACTGCGCCTGAACGAACAAGGTTCTCGCAAATTTCAAGCGCCTGCTCGCCTGTGTCCGGCTGTGACACCCAAAGCTCATCTATGTTGACTCCAAGGTTCTTTGCATAAATTGGATCAAGCGCATGTTCTGCGTCTATAAAGGCCGCAATGCCGCCAAGCTTCTGCGCCTCTGCAACTGCATGAAGAGCAAGAGTTGTTTTTCCAGAAGACTCAGGACCGTACATTTCTATAATACGTCCGCGCGGATAACCGCCAATGCCAAGAGCCTCGTCTAGAAGAATAGATCCTGAAGGAATTACATCAATGCCCGCAGTGTCTGTTTTTGAGCCAAGCTTCATCAAAGAGCCTGTTCCAAACTGCTTTTCAATTTGAAGCCTAGCCGCCTCAAGAGCCTTTAGCTTTTCTGACATTTCTGTCGGATTTTCTTTTTCTGCCATTTTCGCCACCTTTGTCCTCCCGTTTTAGTGAAGGTTTAACAAACCTTTGAGTGTTTAAATCCTCACTATATATATTAGGCGTCGATTTTCACTTTTTACCAAAAAATTGATAAAATTTAGTAAAAATTCGTGTTTTTTTTATAATCTGTCAAAATATATACTATTTTGTATAGTTGTACCAGTGGTTAACACTGTCATTTCTGCGCTTTTATTTCTGGAAGAGGCTTTCCGTTCAAAGGCTGGTAAACTGACTTTCCAGACAAAACCAACCTGCCTGAATCGCCCCCTACCTTTGCTAAAATGCGCACTGGCCTTTCACCGTCAATAGCTGGAGCCGGCGCAACATCAAATGTAAGCTGCACAATGCCTTCTACATTCTTCATGTCCTCGTAGCCAACAAGCAGGTCGCACCGCCAAGCGCCGTTCTGTAAGTTGACAGAGTTTGAGATTCTGCCTGACCAAACAACCCAGCAGTCCGTATAAAGAGTCAAGTCTGATGAAACTTGCGCGTAAGTGTAGTTGTCAAGAAGAGTGTCAAATGTAGGCTCCGCAAGATATGTCATTAATGTGGTAGCCTTCTGCTTTACAGAGAAAGTCGCGTTGCTGTTAAGAATCCTGTTTATTTCAACTTGAGAAGCGTTGTCCCTTTTGTCTTGGAAGCACTGCATTGCGTCCTCGTAGCTTTTATTTATTGAAGCGTCGTCAAGAAGATAATGAACTACAGTGCTAGAAAGGTCCTTTTCCTGCGGGCTCTTCTTTTCCTGCGAAGTAAGCTCCAGTTTTTCAAGATTAGCGCGGGGGCCAATAGACGGATGCTTTGGCTTTGGCGCAAAAACTATGCCCAATGAAATAAAAGCTCCTGCCAAAAGCCCAACAAGAACGCAGTTTCTAATTATGTCTGGATTCAACCCTATTGGAGGGTAAAAGCGTTGAATTTTGCCGCTGTCAACCATTTTGCAAATATTTGTGTAGTCGCCGTCTTTTCTTATAAATTCCATTGCGTCCTTTGCAATAGTGTTTCCAGGCTCGTTGTTAAGAATTTCAAGGTAATATTGAACAGCCCTGTCTGTGTCTCCCCTTCTAAGAAAAATTGCAGCCTGCCCTAGAAGAAGATTTGTGTCAGTAAGCTTTATTTCACGTGCCTTGCTAAAATAAGCGAAGGCATTTCCTACGTCTCCAACGTAAAGGCATGATATGGCCAAAGTTATGTAATAGTCAAAATCATTTACGTAGCTTTCTGAAGACGACTCAAGCATTGTGATTGCCAAAGAGAATTTTCTACGTTTTATAAGCAAGTGCGCTGTGTCAAGAACAGAACGGCTCATATCACTCTTGGCTCCTGATTATTGATAAAATTGCGTCAAGCTCATCATTTAATCTTTTTACTTCAGCTTTATCAACGAGCGCTGGATCGCTTTCCAAATCAGATATTCTGTCCAAAAGGGTCTGGATGTACTCTGGATCAAGCTGGGCTTTTGTAATTGAAGAAAGAGGATAGCTTCCGTTATATGTCTGGTTCGCTTTGTTTACAAGAGAAGAGTCAACTTTAGGCATAACATTATTATTTGTTACAGCAGGATTAGAAGAAGTTGTAGTTGGCAAAGATGTTGATGGAACAACAGAAACAGCAGGGGCAATTGGAATAGCAGGAACAGTCACGGTTTCTTCTTTTTCAGTGTCAAGAACAGCTCCTTTATTGACATCTGCCGCAGTTGACGGAACTGTTGAATCACCTGAAATAGCAGGCATATTTTCATAATAAGTTGTTGGCTCTGAAGGAACAGGCACTGGCTCTGGAGCAACGGTTGTAAGCTGAACAGAATTTGGCAAGTTTGAGGGAAGCGCTGATTTTCCTGAATTAAGTGTTGCAATAAATTCCTTTCCCGCAGGCTCGTTTCCGTCTGACGCAACAGAAATGTAGAATGTAATTACATCAGTTTTCATTGGGTCAAGATAAGATGTCTTCCAGTTAACAGACATTGCCGAGTTGTTATAAGCAAGCACTGAGCTAAAGCTTCTTGTCTCTTGAACAACAGGAAGCCATACACTAGTAGAAAGGAAGTCCCTGTTTCCTAAAATAATGCTCCTTGGCTTTGTTACTCCATATCCATCAAATATAAATTGAATAGCGGCCTTTTCATTTGATGAGCGAATCCATTTTTCTACAGACATGTCGGAATACTGCGTTTCTTTGTTTATTCTACTGTGAGCCGCTGTAGAAAAATGCGCCATTGTGTTTTCACCAAGAGAAGTGTCGAACACGCCTTTTACAGAGAACGACTGGGTGCTCTTTCCTAAATTTATTGTATAGACAGTTACACGAAGCATATCAATTCTTGAAGAAGTTGCAATTGACGGCATGAAGCTAAAGTCCACTACAACCTGCGCTTTGTTTGGAATAGTATACGCCATCTGCGTGCCGTATTCAGTTTTACGCGCCTCTGATTTTACACCAGCCTCGCGGTTCAAACGGTACTCTTTTCTGCCAATTAACAAACTAAAGAAAGTTGAGCAGAAGTCATCATAAGTTGCTAAAAGAGGCACAGGGCTTCCAACTTCTGGAATAGCGTATAATTCAAACGAGCCAGTGCTGCCTCTCATGTCAAGCTTTATGTCGCCGTTTGTCATATTGAAATTTTTCTTTGGAATATAAACCCAGCCTGTATAGTTGTCTTTTCTTTTTTGTTTTTCTATTTTTGCCAAAGCCTTTGCTTTTTCTTTTGCTTCTTTCTCTTTTTGCTTAGCCTCTTGATTTGCTTTTTTTAGAGCTTCCTTCTGTGCTTTTTCTGCCGCCAGACGTACTTTTTTTTCTTCTGGAGTCTCTTTTTTCTTTGCTGCTGCTTTTTTCAATGAATCATTGCTTTCAGTGTTAGATTCATCCTCTGCAGAAGCAACATTTTTTTCTGAATTTACAGTATCCTTTGCAGAATCGTTTGTTGATTCTCCGCCTACTCTTGGAACATTTTCAGCTATAGTTCCGTCTGTTGAAAGAACAGCGTTTTGTTCAATTGCATCGTCATCTGCTGTTGACGGCAGAGAGCCAGCAGGTGCGCCTTCTTCCTCCGTTTCTTGCGTTGTTGTTTTTTCAGCTTTTTTTGTTGAAGCGCAGGAATCCAACAGTAATACAGTCAATATAAAAATGCAAATTATAATAATTTTTTTTTCAGCAATATTTTTTTTCATATAACCCTCACTTTGAAGAATTTTTTTGGTTGTCAAGAAGCTTTTGAAGTTCAGCGGCCTTTGATTTTAACGCTACAACAGCAGGATCTTCTGCGGGTGTCGAGTTTGTAGCTTTTTTAGCAGCTGCAATAGTTTCACTTGCGGCGGACTCAAGTTCCGCAATTCTTTCGTTAGCGGCTTTTAGCTGCCGTCGTAAGTCCAAAGAATCTTCTGTCTTATACTGCTTAAGCTGCTTTTCATAAGACTCCCTTGAACTCAAATACTCTTCACTTGTCATTTTTAGAAAATATAATAATTTCTGTTCCCTTTCCCTTTGTGAAATTGTATTAAGTTTGTATTCTGCATTCTTTGCCTTTGCATCATAAGGAAAACTTGTGACAATTTTTTCATAAAGAGTGCGAGAAGTGTCAAAGTTGTAGTCATCGTAAAAACATTCCGCAATCCAATAAAGCGCAGAAGGATACATTTCATTGTCTGGATTCTGATGGCAGAAGTCGCTCAAGACTAAAACAGCATCATCATTCTGGTTTAGATAATGAAGAGCCCTGCCCTTTTGATAAGTCACATAGCTTGCTAAATGAGATTCGCTGAACTCGTTCAAAAAAGAGTCGCAGTCAATAAGCGCGCTTGAATAGTCCTCGGAATACATCTGGCTCATAATAAGCATGTACCATGTTTCTGCTGTTGAATTCGCAGGAACTGTCACAGCCTTACGCAGCAAGAAAGTTGCTGAAGTCCAGTCGCCGCTCTTGTATTCTTCAAGCCCCTGGACTAATAAATTTGAATCATCTACAGGAACTGCCGGTTCATCAAGCGCAAAACTTTTAACCAGTAATGCTGAACACATTAAAAACGCCATAAATATTTTTTTAGAAATCTTTGAAAAATGAACACATCTTAATTTATATTCCATTTCAAATCTCCATTGAAAAAAGAAGAGCCAGAGACAATCACGTCCGCCCCTGCGTTTATTACAGATTCTATTGTAGATGAATTTACTCCACCGTCAACAGAAATAAGAAACTGCATTTTATTTTCATCACGTATTTTCTTTAGCTTAGCAACCTTTTCCACACAGTAAGGAATCAACTTCTGTCCACCCCAGCCCGGGTTCACTGTCATTACAAGCACAAGGTCAACTAAAGGCAGCAATTCTTCCAAAGCGCTCACCGGCGTTGAAGGAACTATTGCAATTCCTGCCTTCTTTCCAAGAGAATGAATTTTCTGAATACAAAAGTCAGAGTGTTTTGTAGCCTCAAGATGAAATGTTATAAAATCAGAACCAGCGCTTGCAAAAGACTCTATTTTATCTTCTGGCCTTTCAATCATTAAGTGAACGTCAAACGGCAGCTCTGTGCATTTTCTTATTGAAGAAATAACAGGCTGACCGTAAGAAATTGGCGGAACAAAATTTCCGTCCATTACGTCAATATGGACAAAAGAGCCATTTTTTCTTTCTATCGTTTCTATAGCAGACTTTAAATTAGAAAAATCCGCAGAAAGAATTGATGGTGATAAACTTGGTGTTTTCATTATCTTTCCATATTACAAGAAAATTTGGTATATTGCAACAATTGTATTACTAATTATTGTTTATACTAATATACTAAAAAAGTTATAATTACATTAGCCTTCCGCAGGGTCTTCGTCACGAAAAAGGCTTGCTGGAAACTTCGTTGCAGTGTTACCGCGCTTACCCTTCGGGCACACAATACGCACCTGCTATTGTGTGTGTGCAGATTTTTTCGTGCCAAAGCCCCTGCTCCGGATTTATTTAATTCAAATTGTCAATTAAAAATACAATTTTCATACATATCAAAAAAAAGAATTTTTTTTGATATAAAAGAAACGGGGTTGACAAAAATATTAAAAGCTTGTATAAACTATTCCCTTTTTTCATTTAATTCTCATTGACTAAAATTTGTATTTCAGTATAATTAAATTCATGGGTATTCAGTCAGATTCAGCACTTGCACAATCATATTCTTTAATTGAAACGAATCATCCAGATAAAGCTAAAATTTTACTTGAAGATGCGCTTACCTCTGATCTTGACAATAAAGATTTAGTTTTTGCAGTTCACTGCTGCTCTTTTTGGTTGGAAACTTATGAGAATTTAAAGCAGCTTGATTTCTTTGAACGTGGTGAAAGTCTTGTTAATCAGTGGAAAAGGTTTAAAATCCTTTTGGAACATGAAAATTCACCTTTAGAAAAAACAGTATACGCTTTTAAAAAAGGAGTATTTTCTTGCGCTCTTGAGTCCTATAGCAAGCTTACTGATGAAGCATTGCCACAAATGAAGGCTGAAATTTATAGAAAGACAGGTCTTTGCTACAAAAAGCTTGGCTCCTATGAAACCGCGCTGAACTGCCTTTCAGAAGCAAATTCAATTGTTTCTGGAAACGCGCCAATTCTTGCTGAAATGGCTGATTGCTACGCTCTTTGCGGAGAAACAAAATTAGCAAAAGTTCTTTTTAGAGAAGCTTTTTTTGTTGATGCGCAAAAGATTGACATTAGCTTTCTTGATTCGCCGCTTATAAATTTGCTTGTTGAGCAAGTCAAGAAAAAAGGATTTACCGGTGCTGCTTTACAAGAATGGATTCCAGTTTATGGCACAATTCTTGGAGTTTTTAATGTGAAGCGCGAATTAAAAACGCAGGAGTCTGGAAAAATAAGGCAGGAGATATTTGCAAAAGAAAACGAACTTAAAGATCCTGACAACGACAGTACTACAATTAAGCCACGTCTTCTTAATTTGTATTTCTGGATCATTGACAATTATGTTTTGGCAAAAGAAAGCGTTTCTAAAACAAATGAATATTTGCTTAGAATAAAAATTCTTGATCCGGCAATATACGCGCTTTATGTAAAGTAACTTTGTAAACTGTATTTCAATTTGAAATATGTGATTTATAGATGGAATAAAGAGTTTGTTATTACATTTATTTTGAGGAGTAATGTATGTCTGAAGAGTTAGTGAATGAAGTCCAAGGAATGTTAAAAGAAGAGACATGGACACGTGCGGCTATTGGAAACTACACAAAAAACAATCTTACACAATTAAGCGAAATTGTTGGAAAAGCCCGTACTGAGAATTGTGAAGATGATGTTAAAAAGATTTGTGATGATGTTCTTGTAAACTCAAAGGACAGTATTGTAGCGCTTTATATTTCAGGAATGATCTCTCTGGGAAAAGGCGCATTGGACAACAGCGCTCTTGTTTCTCTTATTGATATTTTTGAAAAGAACCATAAAGAGCTTCTTGTTGAGTATTTATGCCAGACAATTCTTACTGAAGACCCTCAGAATAAATTTGCCCTCAGAAAGCTTGCTGAATATTATAAAAACACAAACAACGACAAAGTTTGGGATTTGTATGAACAGATTGTAAAGCAGGATTTTGAAGAGGCCGACATTGCAAAAATTCTTGCTGAAAGATATGAATCACAGAGCAATAAAGAGCTTGCTGTTAGCTATTATAAAAAAGCATTGCTCCGCTACGTGAGCGCAAAAAACATTAATGCAGTAAAGGAAGTCTGGACAAAGCTTGTAAAGATGATTCCAGAAGAAATAGACTTCTTCCTTCTTGTACAGCGCAAAGTTGCGAAGACAATAAGTGAAGACAAAAGCGCCCTTCTTATGCAGGAAGTTTATCAATATTACAAGAGCACAGCAAAATGGGACATAGCAATTGACATTCTAAAGCTTATTCTTTCTATAGATAATAAGGACTCTTGGGCTAGAAAAGAAATTGTAGACTGCTTCCGTGGAAAATACGCTGACCACAGCCATCTTGACGATTATATTAAATCTTCTAACTTGAACCAGTCTTTCAGAAACGTTTTTGAAGCTATAAGTGATTTTGAAAAACACATTGCCTTTGACGCAAAGAATTTTGTGTTCCACCGTTCATGGGGAGTAGGACTTATACGAAAAGTTCAGGGCGACATGCTCTCAATAAATTTTGGAAAGAAGAACGGCATACATGAAATGTCATTGAAAATGGCAGTAAGCGCATTGCAGCCGTTGGCTTCTGATCATATTTGGGTTTTAAAAGCTACCACACCAAGAGCAGAGCTTGTTAAGCACATTAAAGATGACAAGACATGGGCTTTAAAGACAATTATAAAAAGCTTCACAGGATGCGACGACAAACGTATTAAGGCAGAACTTGTTCCTTCACTTCTTACACCAGGCGAATGGACAAGCTGGCACACTGCAGCTCAGAAAATTCTTTCTACAGACTCAACATTCGGGGTTTCTCCAGAAGACATAAATGTTTATATTGTACGCGACCATGCCATTAGCCCTGATGAAAAACTTGCCAATGAGTTCAAAGCAGAAAAACAGTTCTTTGCAAGAATAGACATAATAATGCGTTTCATACAGGATGATGAAACAGACAAGGACAGCGAGCTTTTCTCTGACATGTTCAGCTATTTTGCCGGATATCTAAAATCATTCAGCATTATCAACGAACAGGTTGTTGCTTCTTATTTAGTCATTCAGCATATTTCCAAATTAAACGCAAACTATGTTAACCCTGCTAAATTTACATTTTATCAGCTTTATGAAAAAATCGAAAATCCAAGGGAAATGTATTTGCTTCTTAAGGACACAAAGAACACTTCTCTAAAAGACGACTACATTGCAGACATTAGAATGCTTGCCGACTGGGACAATCAGTATATTAAGATGTTCCCTACAGTTTTGAAAGGAACACTTCTTACAGCTCTTATTACAGCAGGCAAAAAGGAAAAAGTGCAGAAGCTTGTTGCTAACAGTTTTGAGAACTACAAAGACTATAGAGAAGCAGCAATTTATTTCTTCAAAGAATGTCAGGATGACGATTGGTTTAAAGAAGCAAATATTACTTATGAAAAACAGCTCATTGCTTTAATAAACATTATTTCAATATGCTACCGTGAAATTGACAACCATGTTAATTCAACTGACAACAAAAAAATTATTAAAGCCGCTTCAACATTGCTATTTATCAAAGACAACACTCTTCTTAACTATATGCTTGAAAAAGGAACAGACACTTGCACTAGGTTGTATACAATGGTTAACGATGTAAAGGGTTTGGAACAGAAATACAAAGCTCAGTTAAGAAACGGTATTCTAACAAAGTTCCCTGACTTTAAATTCAAAGAAGCAGAGACTAAGGCAGAACAGCCAAAGGGACTTATTGTTACAGCTGCAAAACTTGAAGAGAAGAAAGCTCAGGCTGACGATATTGAGAAAGTTCAAATTCCAGAAAACTCAAAAGAAGTTAGCGACGCTCGTGCAAAAGGCGACCTTAAGGAAAATGCTGAATACAGTTCTGCAAAGGAACACCAGCATTATCTTAATGTTACTCTTACAAAGCTTCGTGAGGAAATTTCTAGAGCTGTTATATTTGACCCTACAACAATTACAACATCGCTTGTTTCTTTTGGTACAGAAATTGTTCTTCATAATGAAATTGAAAACAAAGATGAAACATATAAGATTTTTGGACCGTGGGAATCAAATCCTGACGAAGGAATCATCTCTTACATGTCTCCTTTTGGAAATGCGCTTCTTGACGCTAAAGTTGGAGAAAAACGCGTATTCACAATCAATGATAATAATTACAACTACACTATAAAATCAATTAGTGTTGCTAAATAATTTTATCTTGAACGAATAATTCAAATGCAGCAGAGAGATGTCTTGTAAAGGCGCTTTCTACTGCATTTTTTTTAATTTAATGGAGAAAAATATAATGGCTTTGACAATAGATTCTTTAATAAAACTTTCACCTCACGTTTTTATGATTAAGAACGCGACAAACATAGGCGTTGTTTCTTGCGGTTCATCTTTATTTATAATAGACACAGGAAGCGACGCTGACGCAGGCAAACACATTCTTAGAATATTAACAGAAGCTTTTCCTGAACAAAAACTTATTGCAGCGTTTAACACACACTCCCACGCTGACCATATAGGCGGCAATGATTATTTTGTAAAGCACACAAACTGTGAAATATGGGCTTCTTTTTGTGAAAGCAAATCAATTGAATTTCCCGCAATTCAAAGCTCTTTAGTTTGGGGTGGAAGGCCTTTCAAAGATATAGAAAACAAATTCTTCCAGGCTCAAAGAGGAACTCACGTTTCTAGAATTTTAAATTCTGATGAAGTAATTTATTTAGATTCAAATGGAAAAATAATTTCAACAGAAGAAAAGCTTAACGCAGAAGTTATCATTACAATAAAATCTCTGCCAGGCCACTATTTTGATCAGATTGGAATTTTAATAAACGATATTAAAGCAGAAAAAAAATCTTTCTTTTTAGGCGACGCGCTTTTTGGAACAGAAATTCTAAAGAAGTACTGGATTCCATTTTTATACGATGTGAATCAATTCAGGGACTCTCTTTTAAAAATAGAAAACACAGAAGCTGACTTTTATATTCCATCACATGGAGATGTTTATTCAAAAGACAACATACATGAAATTTCAGAGATGAACAAATTGACAACGCTAGAAACAGAGCAGCTTGTACTTAAGATTTTAAAAACGCCTCACACTGCAGAAGAAGTGTTAAAGGAAGTTGCTGACTACGCTTCCATACCTCTTGCAATGGGGCAGTATATTTTAATCGGATGCACGCTTCGCTCTTATATTTCCTGCTTGTGCAATAAGGAAAAAATCACTTACTGCATAAAAGACAACCGTATGCTTTGGCAAGCTGTTTGAAATGACATTTTGTTATTCAGTAAAGCCGTCTACTATTTGAACACCGCTTGAAGCTCCTATTCTTGTAGCTCCGGCTTCAATTAAATCAAGGGCTTCCTTTGTTGAATGAATGCCGCCGCTTGCTTTTACGCCCATTTTTTTACCTACAGCTGCCCTCATTATTTTTACAGCGTTTATTGTGGCTCCGTTTGGCAAGAGCATGCCGTCTTTTTCTTTAAGAATTGCAAACCCTGTTGAAGTCTTTACAAAATCAAAGCCTGCCCTTTTTGCGCACTTAGAAGCTTCTGAAATTTCTTCATCTGTAAGGTAGCATGTTTCTAGAATTACTTTTGTTAAAACTCTTTTAGAAGAAGATTTTCTTTTGTCGGAAGCTGTTTGAGCGCATGCAGTGAACTTTTTCATTTCATTTTCTAGATTTGACCAGTCGTGCATTTTTACTTTTGCAATATCAACAACAACATCAACTTCTTCAGCGCCGTCTTTTATTGCACAAGAAGCGCTTTTTGTTTTTATGTTTATTCCACCAGAGCCAAGTGGAAAATCTATTACAGTGCAGACTTTTGTTTTTGAGCCTTTTAAAATCTTTTCCGCCAACTTTACATATACAGGATTTATGCACACAGAAGCAAATTTATATTTTTTTGCATTTTCACAGAAAGCTTTTACATCTTCTTCACTAGCTGTAGCAGAAAGCAAAGTCTGATCAATCATTGAAGCAAGTTTTTCTTTTGTCATTTCACACCTCTATATGTTTTTTTTAATTATACCAATTGACTTTTTATTTTACAATAATTACAAAAGCCACTGAAAATGAGTTTTTAGAGATGCTCTGACATATTGAAAATTAAAAATCGGTATGATAGTATAATATTATCTTTACTAAAAATAAGCGAGGAAAATTATGGCTTACAAAATTTCTGATGACTGTGTTAACTGCGGTTCTTGCGAAAGCGAATGTCCAGCTGGAGCAATCAGCGAAGACAACGGAAAACGCAAGATCGACCCAGCAAAATGCTTGAGCTGCGGAACATGTGCTTCTGTATGCCCAGCAGGTGCAATTTCTGAAGAGTAATTCAGACAGTTTTTTTATTAAGGCAGGTTTCTGTAGTTGATGATAAAGTTAGTAAAAAAAATTATTAACTTGCTTGATTACGGAAACCTGTTTTTATATTATCTATCATATATAATTTTGGAAATATCATGTTAAAAAAAATAGCAAGTGGTTATGGTAAACTTTTTTCTTCAATAGGCAAAATTATTTTACTTGCGGTATTGTGCATAGGGCTTTCTTTTATAATAGTATACCCTTTGTGGAAATGGGCATTATCTTCACCTAATACTTACAGCTTTACAATTCTTGCACTTTTTTTTGTTTTAGCAATTTATTGGATGATAAAAAAAATAAAAGTACAAGGCGCACTTGCGTTTTTAAAAAAATTAGCTAAAGTTCTAGTTATTCTATCAGGAATAATTTGCTGTATAATTTCTGTTCTTAATTCAAAAAGAATTCTTGCGTTAGTTATTTTAGCTGCTGCTTTTATAATATATGGAATTCTTGCATACGGTTTTAAAGATGAAAACAAAACTTCAAATAAAAAATCAGAAGCAAAAAATGAAGAGCCAGTTTCTGCTAAAAAACTTGAATCATAACTTTTTTGGGAAAAAAATATTTTTTAAATTCTCTTTATCAGTATTTTTTTTATTCTTTCAATCATTTTATTTTTTCGCACAAAACTACCCTGTTATTCCTGAGTTAAAATCACAAGACGAAGTTTTCAGCCAATACGAAGACGAAATACTTAGCTCTAATAAAACAATTGCTTACGGAAATATAGCAAGTTTAAATCTGTACTCATACAAAGCTACTAGGGACGACACTGTTTTTACTGTAGCCGCACGTTGCTCAATACCTTATGACAGCCTGGTAACAGCCAACTCTCTTGAAAACAGCCAAGTAGTTCTTACCGGAAAACTGCTCGTTCTTCCAACAGTCTGCGGAATTTTTATTCCAGAAAAACCTGACACCGCAATTGAAATTCTTCTTGCAAAAGAACATTCTGTTGAACTAATTTCAAACAACTACCCTGTCTACACAATCAACGGAAGAAAATTTTATTTTATGCAAAACACAAGGTTCAGCCCAACAGAGCGTGCCTTTTTTTTAGACTCATCATTCAGACTGCCACTTGATAAAAATGTGCTCACTTCATCTTTTGGAATGAGGGTAAGCCCAATTTCAGGCAAGTGGAAATTTCATTCAGGCATAGATATGGCGGCTACTGTTGGAACAAATGTTTATTCATGCAAATCTGGAACTGTTAATTACACAGGTTTTAATGAAGTTTACGGCAACTACATTATTTTAATGCACCAGTCAGGCATTACAAGCGTTTACGCTCACTTAAGTAAAATACTTGTTCAGAAAAATCAAATTGTTTCTTCTGGCGAAGTGATTGGAAAAGTTGGAGTTACAGGAGAGACAACAGGACCTCACCTTCATTTTGAAATTAGAGTCAACGGCACTGCGCAAAATCCAGAGAAATATTTTGACTGATATAATTTTTTAGAAATTGCATTTTTAAATATTTCTGTTTATTTTAAGTTTTTCTTATTTATGAATTTAGCCATTTTATAACTAGAAATATGAATTTTTATTTGTTATAATAAAGGACATCTCTAAAAGCTTAAGTTTTTAGAGGCTCCCTAAAGTAAAGTCTAAACTAAGGACTTGGGCGTATGGAAATGTGTAGTAATTTGTTTTACAGAAAAAAAAGTATTATTATCGCAGTTTTATTTTCTTTTAGCTCTGTTGTTTTTTTACAGGCAGAAACTTTCCGCGTGCATAAAACAAATTTACTTGCTGTAAAAGTAAATGAGACAGCAGATGAAATTGAAGCTGGCATTAACGATGCAATTGCAATTGAGCTTCCAGAAGATATGACTTTTGTTCAAGGAATAGAGCTTGCTATTCAAGTGCCGCAAATTGTTGCATCTTGGCACGACTCTGTTGCATGGTCATTTTATAATGAAATTACCCCTTCCCCTTCTGAAAAAATAATTGATTACAAAGGAACAAGGCTTGGAGGTGTTGGAAGAACGTTCAATTCACTAAGCCTTAATATTCAAGTTCCACTTAAAGCTAATAATTCAATAAAGAAAACACCTTATTCCCAATATGTTGAAGATATACCTGAAGCTGTAAACAATAGATTGTTTTTTAGACTTCAGATTGCAATGAAAGGTATGCCAGAGGAAATTGACAGCGCAATGTTTAAAATCAAAGCGACTCCAATTTTAATAAACAAAGGCTGTCTTGTTTTAAAAACAGAGCCGCCCAATGATAAAGAAGCCGAACCATACACTGTCTTTATTGATGAAAATTTAGTTGATTCTTCAAATAAGAAACTTATGCTTGACGCTGGTGTGCATAACATAAGCATAGTAAGCGATTTTTATAGAAACGAACTTAGAACAGTAACAATTGAACAGGCAAAAACAACATCTCTAAACATAAAATTTAGAGATATAGCGCCAACTGTTATTATAACTGCACCTTCAAACTCTGTTATTTACTTTGATGACAAGGAAATAGAAAACACAAAGCAACAATTTGCAGTTCAGCAAGGGGAACATAAGGTTCGCTTTGTAATTGGCGACTATGAGATTGTCAAAAACATAACAGCTGTAAACGGCAGAAGCTATACTGTTGATATAAACATTGATGCTGCGGTTTCAGAATCTGATTAGATTTTACAAGACTGTAAAGCCAATTTATCCGAGCCTCTAAAAACTTCATCTTTTAAAGATGCCCTTAAATTTTTTTTATTTACCTTCTAATTTTTGTTTTTTTACTCAAGAAATAACAATTTTTGCCGATATATATAATGTCGGACGTGCAATTTTATCCCCTCCCACCCATTGGCGTCCGACTGCCTGATGGGCATGGCCGGTGTAACAGCCGGCCTCTTTTATTTTAAAGAAAGCCTTTATAAATATGCGCTGGAAATTCATCTTACATTGACAAATAAACAGTTATTTTCTATTATAAGAGCATGGAAAAAAAGCGAAGATGGCCTTTTGTGCTAGTTATAATTCTTCTGCTAAACGGTGTGCTCTTTGGCGCATTGCTTGGTAAGGGCCTTGCAATAAATTTAAATACAAAAAATACAGAAAATTTCACAGACTTTGAAACATCTCTTCCTACAAAACTTCTTGATATAAACGGCGAAGTAATTACTGAATTTGCAAGCGATGAAAAACGCGAAATAATTTCACTTGATAAATTGCCACAGCATATGATAGACGCACTTCTTACACGAGAAGACAGGATTTTCTATGAGCACCACGGATTTTCTACAAAAGCCATTCTTCGCGCAGTTGCAGGTGTTTTAACACATACATCTTTAGGCGGCGGCTCCACTTTAACGCAACAAATTGCGGGCACACTTTATTGCGACAGAACAGAAATGTCTGTTGTAAGAAAGCTCAAGGAACTTTGGTGGGCAATTCAAATGGAAAGACGCTGGTCAAAAGATGAAATTCTTGAGCTGTATTTAAACAAGATTTATTTTGGCGGCGGAACATACGGTGTTAACGCAGCTAGCAAATATTACTTTGGCCATTCAGCAACAGAAATTACTCCAGCGGAATCTGCAATTCTTGTAATACAGCTTTCAAACCCAGCTTACTACAATCCGTTTGAATATCCAAACAGGGCAATGGCTCGGCAGCAAGATGTTCTTAATTCAATGGTCAAAGAAGGCTACTTAACCAAAGAAGTTGCCGATGAAAGCTTTAACACATTCTGGGCAAACTTTGACTATACAAGGACAAATTCTTCTGCATACACAATGAGAGATGACAAAGCTCCATGGTTCAGCGAATATGTGCGCCGTGAACTTGGCAACATGCTTTACGGAACAGAGGACATCTACACTGGCGGCTTTACAGTAAACACGACTTTAAATTTAACTCATCAAGACGCTGCTGAAGAAATTATGAACGACTATATAAAAGCCGCAAATAGATTGTACCAGCGAACAAGCAGCACTAGGCAGAACGAAGCCTTTAAGACTTATGTTCCACTAACTGAACTTTTAAGTCTTGTCTTTAACCTTCCAAGCATAAAGGTTAGCGAGCAAAGAGCTGAATCAATTGCAATAAGCGAATATACAGAAAAAATAAATCCTATAATTGATGTTATGTCATTAATGTTTGGCATGGACACTTTAAAGACCGGCGTTGTTAACAAAGGAAACGCGCTTATAAAACAAAATGCAGAAAAGACAACTATTGAAGGCACAATGGTTTCTATTGAGAATAATACAGGCTACATAAACGCGCTTGTTGGTGGAAGCAAATACGACCAGGAAAATCAATTTATAAGAGCAGTGCAGGCAAAACTTCAACCAGGTTCTACGTTCAAGCCTCTATATTATTCTGCAGCAATTGACAGCAGAAAATTCACAATGACAACTACAATAAGCGACACCCCTGTAGTTTTCCACAAGGAAGATGGCACTCCATATATTCCGCAGAACTTCAAGGGTGAATGGAAAGGCGATGTTCAGCTTTGGTACGCACTAGCCCACTCTATGAATGTACCTTCATTAAAAGTTTTAGACGGCATTGGATTTGACGCAGCAATTAAACGCACTTCATCATTGCTTGGAATTCCAGACAGTGAGCTTGCTTCAAGGCATTTTGATCCTGTTTATCCTTTAGGGCTTGGTGTTTGCGCAGTTCGTCCAATTGAAATGGCAAAAGCATTTGCAACTTTTGGCAACACAGGAAAAGAAGTTACGCCAATGGCAATTCGTTCAGTTGAAGATAAAAACGGGAATGTTGTTCTCAATCCAGAAAAAGACATACGACTGGCTCAACAAGAAAAAGGTGATGCAATTCAAATCATCACTCCGCAGACTGCATTTATAATGGACAAGCTTCTTTCTAAAACTGTAGAGTCTGGAACTTTGCAATACGGCGTGAACTGGGACTCTTCATATTATGTTACTGGAAAAAGAAAAGGCACAGGAAACAAATTCAAATATAAAAACAGCAACGGTCAGTCGTTTATTATGCCTGCTGCCGGTAAAACAGGAACTACACAGAACTGGGCGGACGCTTGGACTGTTGGGTTCACACCTTATTACACTTCTGCATTCTGGTTTGGATTTGACAAGCCTGGACAGTCTCTTGGACTTTCAATAACAGGCTCAACTTTAGCTGGTGTTGCATGGGGAGACTTTATGCACGTGGCAAATGACGGGCTTCCATATAAAGAATTTTCAGAGCCTGCAACAGGAATTGTAAAGGCAACTGTATGCTCTGTTAGCGGTCAGATTCTTACTCCTGAATGTGGTGACAATAAAGTTGAAGCATATTATCTAACAGGAACACAGCCAACATCTGTCTGCGAAATTCATAGAAATACTTCTGGAAATACATTAGGGCTTTACCGCATTGAAAGCAACAGAATTAAGTCTGGATATAATTATGATGCTGTTGTTAATGAGTCCCCTCTTACACTTGACTTGAGCTTCTTGAAGAGTAAAAAGCGCTGTACAGATGATGAAAATAATAATGGCAATGACTCTGTAAATAACAACAATTCAGTTGAGGACAACAATTCTGATTCAACAGAGATCCACGGCAACTGGCTTCTTGACTAGAAAATATAGCCAAAACTTTATAATTAAGTTATATTTATCGGAGAAAATATGTTAGTAAATGTTGAAGATATCAAGGTAAAAAAAAGAGTTCGCAAAGATTTGGGCGATTTGTCTCCTTTAAAAGACAGTCTTCGCACTTACGGGCTTATGAATCCTATTACAATCAACTCAAAAAATCAGCTTATTGCAGGCGAGCGCCGCCTTGAAGCCGCAAAGGAAATTGGCTGGACTAAGATAAACGCAAACGTTATTGACAATCTTGATGAAATAAGCCAGCTTGAGCTTGAAATTGAAGAAAATAATCAGCGTAAGGAATTTACGCAGGACGAGCTTATTGAAGGCTACAAACGTCTTGACAGGCTAAGAAATCCGACTATCTTTATGAGAATATGGAAGGCGATTGTGCGCTTTTTTACCGCTATTAAGGATTGGTTCTTGGGATTGTTTGGAAGATAAAATTATGCTTATAAAAAAAGCCTGTTGTTTTTTAGAGCAGCAGGCTTTTTTATTTGGCTATCGTAATCTGTCGTTCCGATTCTACAAGCAAATC
>JBAXYY010000005.1:0-35034 GCA_041670585.1 Treponema sp.
GTGCCGGAGCGTTTACATATCCAAGTATTCTTGTTGTGAAAATGCAGCCTGCAACAACATCGGCTTTGTCCGGGCATGAAGGGTTCACGCAAATATAGCCGATTCTTTCTCCTGGCAAGCTGAGGTTTTTTGCAAAAGATGTTACAATGATTGAGCTGTCATAAACTGGGAAAGTTGCCGCGACTTTTCTATTGTCATAAACAATTGCACGGTAAGGCTCGTCGCAAATCAAGTAAGGCTTTCTGCCGCATTTCTTAGCGTGCGCTTCAAGAACATCTGCAAGTTTTTTTATATCTTCATCAGTGTAGACTTTTCCGCTTGGATTGTTAGGGCTGTTGATTAAAACCGCCGCTGTTTTTTCTGTAAGCGCATTAGCTATAGCTTCTGTATCAAGCGAGAAATCTTTTTTTGTAGGAACTTCAATAAGAGTGCCGCCGTAGTTGTGGACATAATGCCTGTATTCTGTAAAAAAAGGAGCAGGAACTACAACATTGTCTCCATCAGAAAGAATTGCCTTTAGCAAGCTGTTCAAAGCGCCAGCCGCTCCAACAGACATTACAACGCAGTCGCCTGTAACTTTTACGCCCTGCTCAAGAGAAGTTTTTTCTGCCATAGCGTCACGTGCAAAAGGGTATCCTGCGTTCGGCATGTATCCGTGGTAATTTTTTTCCTTGCCTTTAGCAATTTTTACTATTGCTTTATATACTTCTTTAGGCGGGTCCAAGTCAGGGTTGCCTATAGAAAAGTCAAACACATTGTCAGCTCCGTACTTAGCTTTGAGCTGTGTTCCCTCTTCAAACATTTTTCTAATAACGCTTGCGCCCTTGCTTGTCATTGTCTCTTTGATATAAGGTGATATTGGCATTTTTTACTCCTATAAAACATTTCTTTAGTTTATATTTTTTGTAATTATATCACACAGGTTTTGTTTATACAAATATAAGCTGAGCATATTACTTGGTGAGCTTCTAAAAAACAACTTTTGATAATTTCTTATAATTTATGAACGAGTTGTATTTTATATATAAAATCTTTATAATGGGGGAAATTATGAAACTTTCAATTATATCATTTAAATATGCATTTGCAGCCATGATGTTTTTTGCAATGCCAATTTCTTTTTGTTTTTCAAAATCTACTTTTAATTCAAATATAAGCGATTCTGAAAAAGATAATATTTATTCTGGAAAGATTTTAATCAGAAACGTTGATTCAATGAAAGAACTTTCTTTAGAGTCTGATAATGAAGGCGCTAAAAAAGTTTATGAAACTGCAAAGAATTTAAAGCCAGCATATATAGCAGAAATAATTCAAGTAAGGCCTTACAAAGGAAATGAAGACCTTGAAGAAAAACTTTATGCTTCTATCCTAGATATTTCATCTTACGCGGGCATTCCATATTATTCAGAAAGAGCAGAATCATGGTACGACTTGTATTCTTCTGCTAAAATCACATCTAAAAATATAAGTTCAAATAAAGCACAAGTTTTTGCAGACTTAGAAATGGAGCCTTTTGGAATAATAAAAACCCAAATTGACACTGATAAAACAGACTTGTACTTTTATTATGAATCTAAGAATCTAAACAAGCTAAGATATTATGATAAATTCACTTGTGTAAATCCAAACAGCATGAAGTCTTTGATTACAGTTTTTAGGGACGGAGACAATTGGATTCTATACGGCATAGGTGCGGTAAATGCCCCAAGCATTTTCTTTTTAAGAGACAGGGTTGAAACTTCATTCATGAATAGGATTAAAACATTTTGCTCCTATTTTTTTAAAAAATTATAATGAAATCTGATAAAATCTGTTAAAGTAAAGTTTTTTGTGTTAGAATTATGAAGATGAGGGAATTGCATAATGAATATTTTTAAGCAGCAAGTCAAGGAAATAAACTGATGAATAATTTTACAAATTCTTCAGTAATTTTTTTTAAAAATTTTTTTATTTTCATAAAAAGCAATCCTCTTATTTGGATAATGGCTGCTGCGGCCTTTATTCTTTCTGCAATTCTAATTCCCTTTGTAATTAAACTCTGCAATAAATACCATTGGTACGACACTGTTAATGAACGTAAAGTCCACAAAGGAAATATTCCACGTTTAGGAAGCGTTGGCTTTGTTGTTGCGTTTTCTATTACATCAATAATTTATTCAGTTATAGAAAAAGACGCTAAACTTTCCACTCTTTTACCTTTTGTAATTGCAGGCTTTCTTATTTTTCTGTTTGGCATAATTGATGACTTTTGCAATTTAAAGGCAAAATACAAACTCGTAGTTCAAATTGTAGCAGGTATTATAATTGTGTTAAGCGGCTATAGATTCAAAAACATTGGCTCGTTCACACTGCCTCTATGGTTTAGCTATTTTATGACATTCTGCTGGATTATTGGAATTATAAATGCTTTTAATTTAATTGATGGAATTGACGGTTTGTGCGGAGGCCTTTCTTCTTTAATTATTATAACTCTTGCAATTATTTTCTCATCATCAGCAACACACTCTTCTGCAATATGCTTTATTCTTGTAGCTGCAATTGGTGGCTTTCTTATTTTCAACAACCCACATCCAAAAGCTAAAATATTTATGGGTGACGGTGGAAGTCAGTTTCTAGGTTTTATGATTGCTTCTTTGCCACTTTATCAGTCAACTGCTAATTTTGAATATAATAAATTTTTTATTATGGTTGATTTAGTTTCTATTCCAATGATGGATGTTATTGCCGCTATTTGGAGGCGTGTAAGGGAACACAGGTCAATAATGAGCGCAGACAGGCTTCATCTTCATCATAAGCTTATGAACTTAGGATTAACTTCAAAGCAAGTACTTTATGTTCTTCTGACAGTTCAAATTTGCCTTTGCATTACTTGTGGAATTGCAATGTACTTTAGAGGTTTTGCAGGATTTGTAATCTTAGGAATAACATTTGTTGTAATGATCATTTTGTTCAGCGCAGTTCATTATGCTAACTATTACGTTCTTAATAAAAAGGACGCTGAAGAAAAAGCAAAAGAAAAACAGACAGCAGCACAACCAGTTCCAGCTAAATAAAAACTTGCTTTTATTGACCATACAAAGATAAAAAACTATAATGCTTCTACTATGAATAGAAGACTTATTACATCCGCTTTACCTTACGTAAACAATATTCCCCACTTGGGAAATTTAATTCAAATGTTAAGCGCAGACGTTTTTGCAAGATTCTGCAGAAGCCGTGGCTATGACACTTTATACATTTGCGGCACTGACGAATACGGCACCGCTACAGAAACACGCGCACTTGAAGAGCATAAGACTCCACGCGAACTATGCGACTATTATTATTCAGTTCATTCTGATATTTATAAATGGTTCGATATTGCCTTTGATAAATTTGGCAGAACTTCAAACGAGCAAATAAAAGAAATCACTCAGCAGATATTCTTAGACCTTGATAAAAATGGCTATATAAAAGAGCATACTTCAAAACAGCTCTACTGCCCTCACTGCAAAATGTTTCTTGCAGACCGCTTTGTAAGAGGCACTTGCCCTAAATGCGGCTACGAAGACGCACGCGGCGACCAGTGTGAAAAATGCGGCACACTCTTAGACCCAACAGATCTTAAGAACCCACGCTGCTCTACTTGCGGAGAAACTCCAGAGCTTAGGGAAACAAAGCACTTGTATATTGACCTTCCTGCAATTGCGCCAAAGCTTGACGAATGGATGAACAAAGTAAGCAAAGAAGGCAAATGGTCAGACAACGCAATACAAATGACAAAGGCTTGGATACGCGACGGACTTAATGAAAGGGCAATCACACGCGACTTAAAATGGGGCATTCCTGTTCCAAAGGCTGGCTATGAAAACAAAGTGTTCTACGTTTGGTTTGACGCTCCAATAGGCTACATTTCTATTACAAAGCAATTGGCGGACGAGCTTAAAGCGCAGGGCAAGCCTTCTTTTGACTACAAGAGCTGGTGGCTCCCTGAAGAAAGCGAAGAAGGAAAAAACAAGCCTCATGTAGACTTGTTCCAGTTCATTGGCAAGGACAACATTCCTTTCCACACAGTTGTGTTCCCAAGCAGCTTAATTGGCAGCGGACATAACTGGACAAAGCTTTACCACATGAGCTCTACAGAATACTTGAATTATGAAGACGGCAAATTCTCTAAGAGCAAGGGAATCGGAGTGTTCGGCTCTGACGCAAAAGAAAGCGGCATTAAGGCAGACGCATGGCGTTTTTATATTTTCTACAACAGGCCGGAAAAACAAGACTATCAGTTCACATGGAAAGAATTCCGTGAAAAATACAACGGCGAGCTTATTGGAAATTTAGGCAACCTTGTAAACAGAACAGTACTTTTTGTCACAAAATACTATGACGGCAAAATTCCAGAAGCTCCTGTAGATGAAACTCTTTGGGCGCAAGTAAAAGAGCATGAGAAAAAGGCTACAGACTACCTTGAATGGGCAGAATTAAAAGACGCGTTCCATGAAATATTCACAATCTCTGACATCTGCAACAAGGCGTTCCAGGCGGCTGAACCTTGGAAGACACGCACAACAGACCCAGAAAAAGCGGCTCTTCTTATTCATAACCTTTGCTATGTTATTAAAGACCTTATGATTATGGCCCACCCGTACATGCCTCAGTACACAAAGGAAGTCATAGGCTTCTTTAGAAAAAAGATTGCTGACCCTGTAATTGACGTTCCAGCGGAAGAAGGAAGCTACACTTGGGCGGATCTTGGCAACACAGAAGGACTTTCCACAATTGCAAACACAAGCGTTTACTTTACTCCACTGGACCAGAAGACAGCTGACGCGTTCAAGGCAAAATACGCTGGCAGCCAGAAGGACAGAAAAGCTAAGGAAGAAAAAAAACAGCCTGCAAAAGAAAAGAAAGAGCCTGAATTTGCGGCAGACCAGTGCGCATTCTACAATGAAAAAATTGAGCTTAGAGTCGCAAAAATTGTAAGCATAGAGAACAATCCAGAAGGTGAAAAGCTTTACATTGAGCACCTTGACGACGGCAGCGGCACTGAAAGAATTATTCAAAGCGGCCTCCGTGAATATTTAAAGCCAGAAGAGTTGATTGGCAAAAACATTATTCTTGCGGCAAACCTTGCTCCAAGAAAGATGCGAGGGGTTGAAAGCCACGGAATGCTTCTAGCGGCTGACTACAAAAACTCCGACGGAAAAGACTGTGTTGAAGTTCTAACAGCTCCATGGGCAGCTCCTGGAACAAAGGTTGTTCTTGAAGGCGCGGACGCTTCTTTTGAAAAGCCAAGCGAGATTTCCGCTGACGACTTCTTTAAAGTGCAGATAAAAGTAATCAACAACAGCGTTGAAATCTGTGGTAAAAAGCTTGCTGTGGACGGGAAACCTTTATCTACATCAATTGCCGCAAACAGCGACGTCTGCTGAAATATGAAAGAACAGCGTTTTCTTCAAACAGAATTCTGGGCTAACTTCAAGGGCAACCATGGATGGAAGCCTTTCTTCTTCCTATGGGACTTATCTGCTTTAAAGCAAGTCCAGAGTTTTTCTGAATATAAAGATATTGCAACTAAAAAAAACTCAAACGAAGAGAATATATTTCTTTCTGTTTTAATTAGATCATTCTCTGTTGCGTTTAAAAAATTCAGCATTGCCTATGTTCCAATGGCCCCTGAATATGAAAAGCAGTTTTCTGAACAGGAATATCTTAAAGAACTTGAAAAAATCGCCAATGAGTTAAAAAAAGTTATACAAAAAGATACATTATGCGTACGTTTCGATCCGCCGATAGATTTTCTTACTACAGAGGAACGAGATTCTTACACAAAACGCATGCCACTTTTAGCAAAGCAGAGCAATTTGAATGTTAAACTAAGCCCTACTGCTGTACAGCCGCCAGACACAACAATACTTTCCCTTGATAAATCAGAGGAAGCGCTTTTGGCAGGAATGAAGAACAAGTGGCGTTACAATATAAAGCTCGCTGAAAAAAAAGATGTTGAAGTAAAAGCATACCACTTTGGCGAAGAAGGTTTTGATGAAGCATTTGACACTTACTACTCTCTTTTTGAAACAACAGGCAAACGCGACGGCATAAGCCCCCATGCAAAAACTTACTACAAAGATTTACTTGAAAGAGGCGCGCCTTCTTCAGACAAGAATAATCCTGTAGTCACTTTGTACATTGCTAAAAATGAAAGCGACAGCCTTGCCGGAATAATCACATTGTTCTGCAAAAGGGAGGCTGTATATTTGTTTGGAGCAAGCGGAAATGTTAAACGTAATTTAATGCCTGCTTACTTGCTGCAATGGACTGCTATTAAGGACGCAAAAAACTTTGGCTGCCCAGTGTACGACTTCTACGGAATGCCGCCTACTAATGATCCAAACCACCCAATGCACGGGCTTTATTTATTTAAGACAGGTTTTGGTGGAGCAATAATTCACAGGCCGGGGAGCATAGACTGCCCTCTTACTAAATCATATTCTCTTTATATTTTTGCAGAAAAGCTAAGGGCGTTTTGGCATAGAAAAGTTTTAAAGCTTATTCGTGGAAGATAATAAATTAAATGCATCTGTAAAGGTATAATTTTTAGAGGCTCACTTAACTATTTTTTTTGTTTTGTAGATTTGTTTTTTTTTGAAGAGACAATGCTTATATTTATTGTCTTTTCCATTTCCATGCCTGCCGCTAAGTCTACATTCCAAATAAAAGCAGATGTGAAAGTCCTAGCAGCTTCAACTAATTTGCCTTCACTATCAGGCCTTTTAAAAACTAATGTTGAGCAAGTAAAGCCAGACTCTTCATTTGGCTCATACATAAATGAAATGTTGTTTACTATATCTGTAATCATTAAAACAGAAACGCCGCTATCTGTTTTGAAATTATCATTTTTATCAATTTGTTGACGTTTGCCGTTTAAAATTATTTCTGCGTTGTATTGCTCAATCCTTTGATTTTCAAAATCAGTTTGGGCAAAATTTGACTCGGCAATGAAAAAACCTTTCAAAGACAATGGACTTTCATTTTTTAAAATGTATTGAATAGAAAAACCATTTGCTGTAACTAGATAATTTTTCTTCAAACAAACAGGCTGCTGCAATGAAGAAAATTCACCTCTTCCCTCAAGTTGAATTTCTTTTCTTTGATTTTCAAATTTTCTTTCTGTGAACTGAACTTTTGAGAAAATACCGTTGCCACACGGAATATGCTTTATGTATTTTTCCTTGTCATCATTTTCTAGCAAATGCTCTACAAATAATCTTCTTTCATAATTGTCATCAACATTGTCAAACTTGCTCATTCTAGTAAGGCTGTCTGCGTAATTGCCACCTGACTGAATAATGCTAAGTTCTGTAATGCTTCCTGAATGCAATGAGATTACTGCATTATATTTTTTCATTTGGCAGATATATTCATTTAAGCCGTCACCGTTGTAGTCAAAACTTGTAACAGATTCATTGGACTGACCGCATTCACTAATTATTCTTTCTGCTTCGTTTAATTTATTATAAGCATTTTGCCTTAGACGTGCTGCATTAGAAATATTGTCTGGTGAAAAAACATAAGATGCTCCAGACTGAGCTTCCCACAATTCTTCTCTTGCAGCAATTTTTCTAGTTTTATCACCATGAGATTGAGATACAATCATACTAATATACATCATTCGTTCATACAATCTGTGGCTTTGTGAATATGTATTTAAAAAATCAGCAATTGTTATAGAAAATTTTGTTTTATTTTCTAAAATCTCATAAGGCTCCTGAGACCATTTTGTAATTTTATTGCTCATGCCTGAAGGAATATATGAAGGAATAAAAGTTTTTGCATTTTTTAAATAGTTCTGCGGAGTTGAAAATTTAATTATTGAATCATTGGACACACAAATTTCATTTATTTTTTCAAAAAAATCAGAATTCAAAATATCATTTACTTCACTTAATTTAAAACTTAAAGTAATTAGTTTTTCATCAAGACTTTCTTTTTCTTGCTTAGAAAATACTTTATTAATTCTAGAAATCCAATCATCTGTCTTTTCATTTTTATTTGGTTTTAAATCTTCAAAAGTCGGAATTATTTTTATAGATTTGCCCTGCTCACTTGCTATTAGCGGAGAATAATTTTTTTTATTTTCTGGAATTAAACTGCTTTCAAGTAAAACATATTCCATGCCGCATGATTGTAAAGTGGTAATTAGTGAAGAGTCCCATATACTTTCAAATAAAGAAAAACCTCTTGGACGTTTGCCAATTGTCTTTCTTAATTCAGATGTCATTTTTTCTATTTGACCACTTCTGTCTACAGGAAAAAGCAAAGAGCAAATTGGATTGTAATAGCCGCCGCCTAAAACTTCCACTTGATGTCTACATGTAAGTTCACTTAAAATAGCTAAGGCTTCTGGATGCTTCTGCTTTAGAAACTTCAACTGCTCTCCAGCAAAGAAAAATGAAAATTCAAATTTTGGATGAGCATATAAAAATGAGATTAATTTCTTGTAAACATCTTGATAATTTTTCTCAAAAGTAGATTTATCAATGCAACCTTCAAAATCGCAATCAAGTTCTAAACATATTGTTAGGGCACTCATACTTTTTTATTTCCTATTGAATATTTTATAACACTTTTTCCAAAAATTAAAGCCCTTTTTTTGTGTTCTATTCAGATCAGAATTATCTCTATATTTTGTACAAATATTATTCTCATTTTCAGGTGCCTTGCATAATATATATTTTGTAACATTTTCAGGAATAAGGGTAATTAAATGTTTTGGACAAACAGAAATACAGATTCCACATCCGTTACAGTTTTCATTTATTACAGCTGTTGAATTTTCTATGTTTATGGCTTGTCTTGGACAAGAGCGCATACAGTTTCCAAAGCCCGTACAACCCCAAGTGCATTCATTTTCTGTCTCATATTGATTTACAAAAATAGTGCAATCTTTTTCACCATTATAAGAGAATCTCTTTTCTGAGAATTTTCTTTGTGATGAACAAAGAACAATAGCTTTCAGACCTGTGTCTATATGCGCAAAATGTGGATTTGCTGTTATAAGTTCCAGCTCTTCTCTTGAATATAAAGGATCTTCCGCATTTATTTTCTGAGCTTTTAAAGAAGGAAACAAAATACAAAAAAGAAAAAATAAAAAAGCAGAGAGTACAATTGTAAAAAGAATTAAAAACAGTATTGAAGAAATCATTTGTTAACTCCCATATTAAGCCAAGAAACATTCCAAGCAAGAAATGAAATTATAATTACAGCAATGCTTATAAATATTAAACTTGAATTTTCAAAGAAATCTGACGGTCTTGAAATTTCTATCCTCTTTTTAATAGAAAAAATAAACGGAACTGATAAATAAAAAGAAAGGGAACATGCAATTGAAATTACTAAACTTTCCAAAATAGTAGAGCTTTCATTCACTGATAAAATTACACATAAAACAGAAACTGCAAATTCCGCAGTATTAGTTTTTGCTGTGATTCGAATAACAGATTCTACAAAAACAGACAATGAAGAAAAAATCAAAACCGCTAAAAAAGGATAGAGTTCAACCAAGTTAACTTTCACCAAAAGCCATTCTGTTAGTAAATAAGTCAAAACAGAAGAGCTTGAAACAGTAATAACCATTTTGACTATATTCAAAAATATATGCTTTGGAGATTCACTAATTAAAGTTGCCTTGTTAATTCCAATGCCATAAATAAAGACAGAGGAAGTGAAAATAAGATAATATAATATTATAGAAATCATTTTTTACCCTCTTCTGAATTATTGTTCTTTTTATAAATTGAATTTGATATTTGAATTCTTTTATTTATATATGCGGAAATTACAAAAATCAATGCAATAAGAATCAAGGCTCCAGGAATAGAAGACCAAAAAACTCCAGATGCAAATAATTTAGAATCGCTTCTTAGTTTTATGCACGCAAGCCCTTCCCTTATAGGAAAAGATATTGTTCCATAACCAAAAATATCTCTAAATAAAAAAAAGCATAATGCAAATATTGAAAATTTAAAACCCGCCTTCATGTTCTCCGATATTTCAAAAGATAAGTTTTGCTCACTTTTTTTGTAAAGACTGCCAATTTTAAAAGAAGAAAAAGCAGAAACATATATTGAAAATCCTAACGTAAGCGCAATAACAGGTGAATAGATTATTAAAAGCTGTTTATAGAATATTGCTAAACCAATTAAGAAAATTGACATTAGCACAGGTTGAAGGGGTTGCAAATGTATTTTGTATATTAATTTTCTAAATAGAGTTCCAAAAAGCAAGAATATATTTATTGCTAACACAAGGACAATTGCATAAGCAAATCTGCCAGCTACAGGAACAAGAAGCGTAAGGGAAATCGCAATAAAAGAATATATTGAATTATTTTTATTTTTCATTTTTACTATTTCCTTCATTTATATTAGAATTTTCTATGATTGAAGGGATTCTTTTTGCCCAGAATGAAATTTGCATATGTTTTGAAATATCTACAATTTGCTTTTCTGAAGCTCCGTTCAATGTAAGCATTTTTAAGAATGAAACATCGGATTCTTTTGAATCATAAATATATATTGCTGGTATTTGTCCATACAATGTTGTTAATCTAATTATAACAGCATATTTATTTGTATTTTTTTTGCCTTTTTGATTTATATTGTAAACAGCGCAACTTGTAGAAAAAGGAGACTGAAGCTGCATAAAATCGCCTACTGTATAGTCTTTCTTTTGTTCCAATAAAACGCTTTCCACTTGATTTTTCAATCCTTCTTTCCATGAATTTCTGCTAAACAATGCTGAAGAAAAAATTATTCCAAAAATTACAATTATTATTGCTAAAAACAATCCATACTGCTTTAACAAAGTTATTTTTTCTTTTTGTTCAGAAGTCAATTCTTTTTTTTGCATTTGATTTTGGCTATTCATTTTTGACCTCATACATTTCATTTATATATGGCACAATTTTTCGTTCTATTTTATTTTTTGTTTGTCGGCTCTCAAAAACTTGTATTACAGGTGAAATTATATTCATAATAAGAACTGTGAATATATATCCAGAAGAAGAGGTTCCAAAGCCCATTATTAAAAATCCAATTATTCCTGCCAATATTCCATAGAGAATTTTACCCCATATTGTAATTGGAGTTGTTCCAAAATACTGAAGAACGAACAATGTTGAAAATAGAGTGCCGCTTGTTAGCAGTGCTAAAATTATATCACCTTGCCCATTTATTCCATGATAAAAAACAGGACCTAAAAATTTAACAAGCAAGGAATACACCAATATAAAGAATGATGGAATAAGCGCATCTACCATATCAAGAGAAATTAAAATTATAGAAGAAATTAATGTAAGAAAATTAAATCTGAACGCAGGAATTATAGAATGAGTATCTAGAAAAAAACTTATATATCCTTCTGGAATATTTATGCCTGCAATTTTAAATACTGTTTTATTTAAAAAAGCAGTAACTGATGAATCAACAGAAGAAAGCGGAACCGTACCGTTTTGAATAAGAACAAGGGCCGAATTTCTAGATTGCAAATCAGATGATGTCAGAAGGAATGCTGGAAAAACAGACATGTTTAAAAAATAAGCAACAGCTACAGTAATTGCTACAGGATTTATCCAGGAATTTGTATAAGCACCAAAGGCATATTTTGCACAAAGCAAAGTAAAAAGCGTTATAAAAAATACAGAAACAAATGGATAATTTGAAGGTAATAGAAGGCCTATTATTATCCCTTGAACAGCCGCTGTTATCCAAGAAAATGTATAATTTTTTTCTATTATTTTATATAAACCTTCTGCTGTAAATGAAGCTATTTCTGCTGAAATTATTATAAACAATGAGCCATAGCTTTTAGTAATTACAAGCATAATTACTTGCGGAATCAATAAAAGCAGCAACCCTATGTTTATATTGCCAATAGATGGAGTTATATAGCTAAACGGTCTAAGAGTTACATTTTTATAATCCATTTTATGAAAAACTGACGCTATCATATTTCATTATCCTTTAAAAGAGAAATTGTTTGGCTCAATGGAAGACGCGCAGGACATATGCTATTGCAAAGACAGCAGCCTGAGCACAGGTTCGCGGTTTTAACCAAGTCCTTCCCTATTGGTTTTCCACCAGTCTTATGTCTAAAGATTAAATCAGGAAAAATTCCTTCAGGACAAATTATTCTACACTTGCCGCATCTTATACATTGAGTTGAAGTCTGGTCATCCAATTCATTAGCAGAAACAAACATCACAGATTTTACAAGTTTTGTAACAGGTGTTTCCATATTGCTTATTGCAAAGCCTGTAATCATTCCGTTTATAATTATTTTTGAAGGAGCTCTTTTAAAACCGCCACATTGCTTTGTCAAACTTTGTATTGGTGTTCCAATTCTTACTTTAAACATTCCAGCAGAACGAAGGCAAGAACCTGTAACATGAACAAATCTTTCAACAACAGGAATTCCCAAAACAACTGCTTCGTATACAGAATATGCAGTTTCAGAATCTACAAAAAGACCTTTTGTGTTTACATTTATAAATATATCTTTTTTTAAATTCTTAGCTTCTTTCTTAATAGATTGTATTAAATTCTGTTTGAATCCACATGGATATTTTTTTACATCAACAGATATTTTCATATAAGGAAATTTACTGTCAGAGTTTAAATTTTCAAGATCTTTTTCTGCATATTTAGAAATTGCAAAAACAATGCCTTCTGCGTCCAATGCTTTTGCAATAATCATAATGCCTTCAACTACTTGCGCTGTATACTTTTCATAGACAAAACTGTCTGTCATTCTGCTTGGATCTTCATCAAATAGCCGAGCTACAAGAATTCTTTTATTTTCTTTTTGACATTTTTCTATTTGCATAGAAAGTGATTGTGAATTAGAAAATGTGTTTATTATTCCATTTCTAGAAAACATATCGCAAAGCTCTTTTGGTGAAAAAGCACGCCAATTATTTTTATTTTGTTTTTTTCCTAAGAAAGAAAAGCCTCCTGTCAAGCGGATTCTAATAGCCCTTCCCATTTGTCCATCTGGTAAAGAGCAGTTAATTATTCCACAAATTTTTCCAGGAATAGGAGAATGAATTAAGGCGCCTTTATTTTCATCATCTGGAGCTGCAATAATCTGCCCTTCCTTTACAGAGTCATTATCTTTAACTGTGCAATGAAAGTTCTGACCTCTTATTTGTGAAAAAGGAACTACTGTATATTGTGGCAGAAAGGATCTTACACAATTAATAAAAGAATGTGTTTCTGAATTTACAAAATTATGCACTGTTTTCATATATTTCTCTTGCGTCCTACAATACTATAATACAAATATAAAAGTAAAGGAATTCCTATACTAAAAAATAAAAGGAAAAGATTCTTAAAACTATTTCCAATTGGTTCGCTTTTTCCTTTTTGAGAATAAGCAACAACCTCGTTTCTTTCCTGAGCAAGCATAAGTTTTTCAATAGCAGGATACTCAAGATTGTAAACGGTTTTATCTGCTGTGTTCATAAAACTGTTGTTAAATTCATACACTATTTTTTCTGAGGGTTTAATTCCATTTTCTGTCTGACTATATTCTGTTATGGAAACATAGTCGCCTTTTTGAACTTTATCTGAGGAGAACTGCTTCTCATTTAAATTTCTATAAGGAAATGTAATAGTATTCCATGCCCAATTGTAATAGTCACTTATTGAAGGCAGAATTGTTTTTTCATCAAAAGCATTTTCTTTTTGAGGTGAAGGTAAAGAAAGACCTTTAGTAACATTAGAAGTAGAAAGATGAGATGATGATAAAAAAATAATTGCAAGGACAGTTAAAAAAGCTGCAGAAGTCAACAAGTACTTTGAAGATTTTGCGTACATTATTGGAATCATTTTGGCTGGAATTATCAATTTGTATGAAAAATTATTTTTTTTATCTTTGTTTATCACTAATTTATTATACATCATAAAGCAGCATAAAGAAGAGCATATTGAAATTAAAAATAAAAATCCACTTTGCCATGAAGAAACAAATGAGATGAGAATAGAGGAAGTCATAAGGACAATTGTATAAGCGTTTCTTAAAAGAATTGCAAAAGCGCTCTTCCTTTTCCAAAATTTTTCGCATAGCAACAGGCATGTAAGAAAAAGAATAACAGACGCAGCGTTTGTATAGAAGGGCTTTGAAAAAGAAAACAAAACAGAGAATAAACCTAATATAAAATAAAACTTCTTGTTTTTAGAAAGACAGGTGAATAAAATATACAAGCTTACACAAACAAGAGGAACAATCCAGGGAAAATGAGCCTTGCTGTCAAGTCCAATGTTAGCTTTTTTATTTTTAGCAATATAATTGACAGCTTTTGAAGTCTGATTTTCATAAATTTCTGGAATATAGTAAAGAGAATAGTTTTTTGACTCATCTGTGAAGTATCCGAGCCTTTTTGTTAAATAGTCGTTTTTATCAGCGGCTGGCTCCACTGGTGTGAATGGAGAAACCAACGGCTGCCTTTGTTCAGAAAGCGAAATTACATTCTTGCAGCCGTTTTCTTCTAGCATATTCAACACATAATCTTCTGATACAGACTTATCTACATAAAGAACCTGATAGTTGTTCCAAATTCTTGAAACAGGCACACTTCTGCAAAAAAATAGCAGCAAAGAGCATGATACAACGATCATTATTAGAATAATATTTTTTAAATATGATTTCATCTATTTTAATACACAAAATGCAAATCCTATTGTAAAACCTAACAGACATCCTATAAAGACTTCCATTGGTGTATGACCTTGCACTTCCTTAATTGGTTTATATTCCATAAGCCCGTTTTCCGCTAACTTTTTGCCCATTTCATTTATCATCTTGGCCTGAACACCGTTTGAACGTCTTACTCCAACGGCATCTCTTATAGTCACCATAAAAAATCCAAGTGAAAGTATAAAAATATCACTATTAAAGCCACTGCTAAATCCAATTGTTGTGCTTAAGCAAGAAACTAAAGCCGCATGACTTGAAGGCATACTTCCTGTTCGCCAAAATAATAATTCAAACAATTCTTTGAAACTATGAATTTTTCCAGAGAAAAGTTTAATCAAAGTTTTAATAAATTGAGCAGAAAGCCAGCTAAATACACATGCAAGAAACACTGGGTTTGTAATAAATAATTTTAATTGTTCTCTGGTGCTTTCCATGCAGTATATTTTAATCTATTACTTAGTTTTGTCTAGTAGCCATGTATTTTTTTTTAATCTATAATCAATGTATGGATTTCATTTATTTTACAGCAGCAGAAAACGACGAAGGAAGACGTTTAGATAGAATATTAAAACGTATTCTTCCAGATGCAAACGCATCAGTTATTTTTAAATCTTTACGCAAAGGTCTGATTAAAGTAAATGACAAAAAGGCAGAATGCTCAATTCATATTGCAAATGGAGATAAAATTAAAATTGCCAAATTTCTTTTAAGTGCACCTGATTTAAAAAATAATTTAGCAAACAGTTTAGAATCGGATAAGTCAAAAAGCTCAAAAGAATCCTGCATAGATATAGAAACTGTATTTAAAAACGAATATGTCTGGATAATTAACAAGCCTTATGATATTCCTGTTCAGCCGTCTGAATCCTCAAAAACAAGCCTAGCGGAAATCATATCGGCTAAATCATCTTCAGAAAAAGACTCGCTCTCTTTTAGAACAGGTCCGCTTCACCGCCTTGACAGGTTCACAACAGGCCTTTTAGCATTTTCTCAAAACCTCACAGGCGCGCAATGGTTTTCAAAAGCAATTTCTGGTGAAACAGAAAATAACACTGATGATAAAAAAATAAAAAAAATCTACATTGGAATAATACAAGGAAAACTTAGCTCAAGCAAAACTTGGAAAAACGGCATAGAAGATTCTAATGACATAAATAGCAGTTTTCATTCTGTAAAAATTGTCGGTAAAGACGAAGGGCAGATTGCTGTTACAAAAACATTTCCTCTTGCTTACGGCAAGTATAACGGCAAAGATGTCACATTGGCTCAATTCAATATTCTAACAGGAAGAAAGCATCAAATAAGGGCGCAGTCGTCGTTCAATGGCTTTCCTTTACTAGGAGACGACATCTACGGCGGAGAAGTTATTTTAAGAAAAAGCAATTTTTATAGGAAATTTTATCTTCACGCTATAAGAATGTGCTTTCCAAAAGACAATCCTCTAAAACTTCCAGAGCATTTGGAAGCTCCGGTGCCCTTAGATTTTAAATTATTTCTTAATTCAATCTTGATAAACTGGGACGGGGGCCTTATACTATAAATAATGAATATATTTACAAAACTAGCGCATCACGGAATTATGGTTTATGCGCTTGTAGGAGAAAGCGGCACTGGAAAAAGCTTTAGGGCAAAACTTCTTGCGCAGAAATACAATTTGCAGGCAATAATAGATGACGGTCTTTTAATTCAAGATGACAAAATATTAGCTGGAAAATCTGCAAAACGCGAAAAAACATATATGGGGGCTGTTCGTGTTGCCCTGTTTGACGACAAGGAAGACCGTGATCAAGTAGCAAGAATGCTTCAAAAATCACATATAAAAAGAATTCTCATACTTGGAACAAGCGAAAAAATGGTAAATAAAATAGCATTAAGGCTGCAGCTTCCCCCGCCAGAGAAAATAATTAAAATAGAAGACATTGCAACTCGTGAAGAAATTGAAAAAGCTATTAGAAGCAGGCAGATAGAAGGAAAGCACGTAATACCAGTGCCCGCGATTGAAATAAAAAAAAGCTACCCTCAGATTTTTTATAATTCAATAAGAGTTTTCTTCAGCTCAAAAGGCAGAAAAACCGCAAAAGGAAATGACTCAAAGCTCTTTGAAAAATCAGTTGTCACTCCAGAATTCAGCAAAAAAGGCAGAATTGAAATTTCAGAGGCAGCCCTAAGCCAAATGGTCATGCACTGCGTAAGCGAATATGACGACGCAATAAGGGTGAAGAAATTACTGATAAAAACAGACAGCCACGGATACAGGCTTATTATTACAATAGATGTGCCGTTTGGAAAACAGCTGACTGGAGAAATAAGAAATTTGCAGAGCTATGTTATAGATAATATTGAACGTTTCACAGGTATTCTTATTGAAGAAGTAAGCATAATAATTGACCAGATTACAATTGCACCTCAAATTAAATAAACTCACTCTGCAGGAAGAATTAACCTTCTTTGTTTTTTGATAATCTTTACTTGAACACCAAGATTTTTCATTACATATTTTATAGCATATTCCAATTCTGTTCTTTGAGGATTCATTGGAAGAACAAAATTTCTGCACTGCGCCCATGTTCTTGTGTATAAATCAGCGGCGGCGGAATTTGTAGAAATTTCCTTGCCCCAGTCAGTTAGACTTGATATAAAATCCCTTATAATAAAAACAAGCTTTTCACCAAGACGTGCGTCTGGGTTTGCAGTCACATATTTATCAAGTTCTTTTAAGCTTTCCAAGTATTTCTTGCAAAACTTCTTATCATCATAAATTAAATCACATGCGGCAGGCTGCAGGTATGGATATATATCTGTTTCTAGAGCGCTTGAGACTATCTCGTAAGAATGCCCGCTGTTTATAATTTTAAGAAGCTCTTCTGTAAGGCGAGATGGAGACACAGGAGAAAGAAGCTGCGTAGAGGACTGTATTTTTTTCTTTAGAGAATGAGGCAGCTTGCAGCCAGTTGTAGCTCCGTATTTTACAGCACGCAACATTCTAACTGGGTCTTCCACAAATATTTTATCTAGTGGAATAACAGGCCGCACAATGCCTTTTCTTATATCTTTTACACCGCCCGTGTAGTCAATTAGCTGCTCTTTTACTGGGTCAAAGTACAACGCGTTAAGTGTAAAGTCCCTTCTCATCACATCTTCGTCCATTGTTCCAAAGGCGTTTCCAACAGAGCCTTCTTTTGTAGAGCGGAATGTGCTTACTTCCACAATCTTTGGACCAAAAAAAACATGCACAAGACGGAACCTTCTTCCAATAATTCTTGAATTTCTAAAAATTTTCTTTATTCTGCTTGGAGTTGCGTCAGTAACAATGTCAAAGTCTTTTGGAGTTTTTCCAATAAGCAAATCTCTTACAGCTCCGCCAACAAGGTATGAGTCAAACCCAGATTCTCTTAAGCGCATAATTACCCTTAACGCATCTGGATCTATTTTTTCAAGCGAGATTTTATGCTCTTCTTTTGTATATATTATAGCTTTTTCAATAGGCTTGCCTTTTAGGTCAGCCGAATAACGAATCAACACAATAGTGGCATTTTAATGCTGAATTCTGTTCTTGGTCAAGGCAATTCGTAAAATTGGAGCTATTGGAGATTATAATTCTTTTACCCAAGTGATAATGTCATTTTCAACTTCAGCATGGTTTGTCTCGTTTAAAAGCTCGTGGCGCGCGCCTTCATAGAATTTTACTTTGACATTTTTCATACCATTAGCTAAATATATATCATATAAAGATTTAACCGACTGTCCATAAGAGCCTACAGGGTCGCCGGTGCCGTCTATGAAGTAAATAGGCAGATTTTTTGGAATTGAGTCCATGTTTTTCTTTTCATGGATAATGCAAAGTCCGTTGAACATGTCGTAGAAGAAGCCTATTGTGCATGTAAAGCCGCACCATTTGTCTGCAACGTATTTATCTACATTCTCTTCGTCCCTGCTAAGCCAGTCTGATGATGTTCGTGGATTTTTTATCTTGCTGTTGTATGAGCCAAACGCAATACCGTCCATGAATTTAGAGACGTGCTTTTTTCCTGTAAAGAATTTAATTACAGATGCCATTCCCCTTGCAAAGTGAACAAGCGCTTCTCTAGGTCCTGCTGTTCCGCAAAGAATGCAGCCGTCAATTGAGTCGCCGTATTTTTCACAATAGCACTGAGAGACAAAAGAGCCAAAGCTGTGTCCAAAAAGAACAATCTTCTTTCCATGATACTTTTCTTTTAGATCAAGAACTTCTTCGTGAATATCGTCAACAACCCTTAAAAAGCCGTTCTTGTCAGCTAAATAGCCAAAGCCGCCTGTGCCTTTTTTTTTAGCAAGCTCCGCTGTTTCTCCGTGCCCGCGGTGGTCTTCCGCATAAAAAGCATATCCTTCGTTTGATAATAGTTTTCCAAAGTAATCATACCTCATTGCGTACTCAGCCATGCCGTGGCTTAGAACAACAACGCCCTTCACACTCCCGTCTGGAATCCAAGCATGTATTATGTTTTCATTGCCGTCGCTCATTTTTTTAACAAATTTTTCAGTATTCATGTTCTGCCCCTCAAAGTATGATTTAGTGATTTCAATAATATAATTATAATATCCGCTTCCTTTAAAAAGCAACGTCTTTTGCAAAATAGTGTTTTTTGCTATAGTTGATAAAATGATTAAGACAATAACTACAGAAAAAATGGTTTTTGGCGGCGACTGCATTTCTAAAATTGACGGAAAGACAGTTTTTGTGCCGTACGCTCTTCCTGGTGAAAAGCTGGAAGTTGAAATTACAGAAGAAAAAAAAGACTACTATGTTTCAAAAATTGTAAATATTTTAGAGCCTTCTCCTCACAGGGTAAAGCCGTTCTGTCCTCTTTATGAAAAGTGCGGCGGTTGCAACATGCAGCACTGCGACAACGAGTACCAAGTGGAACTTAGAAAGCAAATACTAAAAGACACATTTGAACGCGAAGGAATTGAAATTCCAGAAGTTGAGTCAATTGCAGGCAGCCCGGAAAACTACCGCTCAAGGTTTCAATTTCATAACGGCGGACTTATGGGCAAGAGGACAAACACAATCATACCTTTGGAAAACTGCCCATGCGCAGTTCCAGAAATAAACGAATGGCTAAAAGAGACTCCTTTTGAAAACCGACCGCAAGGAAGAGTACATGTCTTTGCGTCAGACAAAATAACTTCAATTCCAGAAGGCTATTCAAAGATAATCATTGCTCAGGAAAAAGAGCCTCAAAAAGACGACCTTAGAAATGGAAAAACTATAAAAGGAAAAAGAAGAGTCATGAGGCGCTTTGAAGGAACATCTCTAAACCAAAACAACATCTGCTCAATAGATTTATGCGGTAAGAAAATCACTTTCGATGTTCAGGGCTTCTTCCAGTCAAACATAAGCGTTCTAGAAAAAACAATTCTAAAGCTGACTGAAGGCATTGGCGGCAAAAATGCGCTTGATATGTACAGCGGTGCCGGCACTTTCTCTGTGTTTTTAGCAGATAAATTTGAAAATGTAACTTTAGTTGAGCACAACAGGGACGCGCTTGTATTCGCTGAGCAAAATCTTGTTGGGAAAAAGCACGAAAGCTTTGGTGTGAGCGGTGAAAAATGGGTACTAGAGCACGAAAAGTCATGCGTTTCTAGGAACGGACCTTTTGACGCTGCTGTAATCGACCCGCCAAGAACTGGCATGGAAAAGGAAGTCTGCAAATATCTATGTTCTTCTAATATTCCAAAAATCAGAAGCGTTTCATGCGACTCCGCGACTCATGCAAGGGACGCTAAATATTTAATAAGGGCTGGCTACAAATTGCAAAAGCTTTATCTTCTTGACTTCTACCCTCAGACTTGCCATATAGAAAGCCTAGCTTTTTTTGAGAAAGGCCAATAAAAAAATGAGAGCTTCTACAAAAAAAATAGTTATTTCAATTTCATCATTTCTCTTTTTACAGATTGCTTTTGCTGAAAATTTTAACAAAGTCTCATACGACTTGTCAAAGATATCTCCTGACAAAGTTTTGGTTTTAGGCGGTAACGTATTGTCAGAGCCTGTTCGCACAGAAAACGGATATGTTGTTATTGGCGAAGGTAGAATGATTTCCTCGTTCACACAAAAAGGCAAGGTTCTCTGGCAGCGTTCATTTACAACACCTTTGGAAAGATATTTGACTGTAGGGCTGTCTGATTTACTTTATGTTGTCACAGAGTCAAAGAAATTGAAAATGCTAAATCCTGACGGTCTTGAGCTTTGGTCTGCTGATTTAAAATTCAAGCCTTTGTACGCTCCGGTTGCGGGGCGAGACGGAAGAGTTTTTGTTTTTGGAAGCAACAACGTTTGCTGCTATGGAATGAGCGGCATTTTAAAATGGAATCTTAAAATTGATTCAGCTGATAAAGATATTCCAGCAAAAGAACTGAACGACGGCTCTCTTCTTATTTTTTTAAATAAAAAATCACAAGGCAAAAGCGTTGCAATAAGAATAAGCCCCTTTGGAAAAAACTTAGAGCAAATAATATTTGCGGGAGATGTAAAGCAGACTTCTTCTTGCAATGAAGGAATACTTCTTTCTTTTACGGACGGAAGCGCGGGCTTTTGCTCAGTGGAAAATGGCACAGCTATTTCAAAATGGGTAATTTCTGCCAGCGACAACGGGCTTTCTTCAAACACCTATATTTCAACAGAAGGCTTTTCAAACAGCAATGCGCTTATACTTTCAGGCTTTCCTGCTAGAGCTTTCATTGTTTCAATAAAAGACGGATCTGTACTATATTCCATAAACACAGAATTAGTAAACGCTGACAAAATCATTTATGCAAACAGCACTGCTTCTGGAATTGTAATAGCTGACGACAAAAACGCAATATGCATAAATAAAGAAGGAAATCTTGTTTGGAATACAAGATTCACCCCGTTAAAAAAATGGAACTACATGTACGCAACAGACAATGGCTATATAAATTTTTGCGGCACAAACTGGGTCATAGAATCATACAGAATGTCTCAATCATTAACTTCAGAAATTAAATCAACATATAAATCTAAAAAGACAGTTGCATATAATTCTTTTTATGATGATATAAAAACCTCTTCAAACAACTTAACAGGAAGAGCTATAAGCGAAAAGCTTTATTCTGAAATTTACAATTCATATTTTAATGGAAAAGTTGGTGAAGATGAATCGAAATATCTACAACTGATTACAAATGAGATGAATTCTTTTTCTTCTTCACTTACAACAGCTGCTTCAAACTATAGAATAGAAAAATCTTTTTTTGCGCTTCATGTTTCTTATTGCGAGCAGATTTTAAACCTTGCGTCCTCAAGCGGCACTTCTCTTTTTCAAACAAATATTGCAACAGACATTCAAAGGACGACAGATAAATCTCTTTTAAATGTTTTAATCAAATCTTCAGAAAAAATTTCATACGATGAAAATGGCGCTATGCTAGAGTCGCTGCATAAAGCTCTTAACCAATGCTCCACTTCTGATGTGAACACTCTTATTTCTATTTGCGACGCTGTTTATGAAATTTGTAGATTCATGGGTCGTCCTGCTTTTTTTGAGAGAGGTGAAGAAATGCTTACAACAATGCTTTATCCTAAGTATGATTCCAAAATAAGAGGTTACGCAAGAAAAACACTATTAAAAATTTCAGAATTAAAATTGTAATATGTGCATCTCCAAAATATGAATTTTTTTCATATGTTTCAATAATTACTTAAAATTGCAAAATTTAAGTTTTTAGAAGTTCCCTATTCTTTTTTATGAAAAAATGATATATACTTATAATAATAAGTGGATATTATTTTCTGTTTATTGATCTGGAGGATTTTTAAAATGAGAAAATTTAAGTGCATAGCAATTGCAACATTATTATCTTTATCGATAACTACAGCGTTTGCCCTTGAAGTTGATGAAAAAGAACTTCAAGCAACAAATGGTCAAACAATAGAATTTGAAAATTACACAGGCCCTCACGCTGTAATAGACAGCCTTGCGGCAATTAAAGCAATAGGCACAGGGCTTGGAAAAACTGTAGCCGCTGATGTAAACAAATCAGGAACATATGGTTCTACTAATGGCAAATATTATGTTATTCACGCCATTGACCCTAATCAAAAAGATAAGCTTGACGCAGATATTCTTATTGTTGGCCCAAACGCAACTGTTGACCATATAAAGAACTTCAGGTACATAATTGCGGCATACTTAACAGCAGCTTATGGCTACTCAGAAAAGGACGCTTCCACAGTCGCAACATTTGTCACAGTTTACAACGCAGTTTACCGTGGAAAACTTGACAATTTCCAGGCTAAATACAAGGACGTTGTTACTAAAAACCTTACTGCTGCAAAATGCGGTATGAGCACAAAATGGAGCGAATGGGCTGGCAACTCACAGATTGTAATTCCGTTAAGCGATTTGAACGGAGGTCTTTCTACAGTTGACACTTCTGTAATCAGCGACAAGCAGGTTGTTCAGTCAATGAAGGAAGAGGACAACAAAGGCGTTGATGAAAGAAAGAACATGGTTGACATAAAAGAGCGCGAAGCAGACACCGCTACAGAAAAAGCACAGACAGCGCAAAAGACAGCTACTGAAGAAAACAAAAAAGCCACTGACCAGCAGAAAAAAGCCGACACTGCAAAAAAAGAAGCTGACACTGCAAAGAAAGAAGCAACAACTGCAAAAAAAGAAGCTGACACTGCAAAAAAAGAAGCTGAAAAAAATCCACAGGACACTCAGAAAAAACAGGCTGCTGAAGAGAAAAAGCAAGTAGCAGAAGAAAAACAGCAGACAGCTGAACAAAAAGAAACTGCAGCAGAAAAAGAACAGACTAAGGCTGACGAGCAAAAAGAAACTGCTCAAAAAGCAACTGACGAAGCCGCAACACAACAGGAAAAGGCAGATAAAAAACAGGCAGAAGCACAGGCTGAACGCACAGAAATAGCAAAAGACCATCAGAAGATTCTAGAAGACGCCCTTGCAGAAGCCGCAAACAAGAACGCAGTAATAGGCCTTAAAATGACAGACAACGCAAAAGAAATGAGCGGCATGGTAAAAGTTGACAGCGTAACAGGTGAAATTATAAGAGAGTCCCCTGTTACATACATCAGGGGACGCACAATTCTCACAGCAGGAAAATCAACAAATACTTCTACAAGCACTACTACAGAAACAAAAGCAAATACTAATAATAAAGAAACAACAAATGACAACACAGAGCCAACTTCAATTTTATATATGGCAATATGTGGTGAAAACACAGGAAACGGAACTGTAAAGCTTTGCCTTCTTGACGGGAACAAAATGGAAATTCAACAGGAAAGCAACGAAGTAATAGCGGAAAATTCTGTTCTTGTTCAAAACGGCTCAGACTATTACTGTGTCATTCAAAATGAAAAAGCATGGTTTGTTGGAAAATACGACTCAACATTGAAACTTCTACTTAAAAGCACTGTTGCGGTAACTCCAGAGACACCAATAACAGTTACACCAAACGGCCTTATTGTTACAAATGAAAATGGAAAAGTAATTCTCTTAAAACTTGAAGACTTAAGCCCTATACAAACACCTAGCGCAGAAAAATAAAATCTTCTCGTTATAAAAAAAAAGCTTCTTTAGTTAAAATACTAAGGAAGCTTTTTTTATTTTACTGCCCGTTCTCACGGTCCTTGTTTTCAAACTTTGTATAGCTTGAAATAAAGTAAACGTCAACATCACCTATAGGACCGTTGCGTTGCTTTGCAATAACAAGCTTTCTGTCCTGAACAGGATTGTACTCTTCCCCTTCCTTCTGCTTTTTTCTATCTCCGCTTATGAACACTACCATATCAGCATCCTGCTCAATTGAGCCGGAGCCTCTTAACTGCGCAAGAGTTGGCTCATTGCCTTCTGCATCACGGGCAACCTGGCACAAAACAACAATTGGTATTTCAAGTTCACGCGCAAGGCTTTTTAAAGACTTTGAAATTGCGGACTGCTGCTCATAAACAGGTGCTTCTGCGTTTTCACTTTGAATAAGACCAATGTAGTCTATGAATATAATTTGCACTTTCTGATTAACCTTCATACGTCTTGCCATAGCACGCAAGTCAAGAAGCTTCATATTTGGTGTATCAACTATATATAGAGGAGCCGAATAGCACACGCCGGCCGCATCTTGTAACTTTTGAAAATCAGAATATGTAAGCATACCGCTTCTTAGCTTAGTTCCAGGAATTCTTGCCACCTGAGAAAGAAGACGCTGCCCTATTTGCTCAGATGCCATTTCAAGGCTAAAGAATCCACAAGGAATCTTCTTGTCAATTGCAATATATTCCATCATAGAAAGAGCAAGTGCAGTTTTTCCCATAGAAGGGCGCGCTCCAATTATTGTCATTTCGTTGTTTTGAAAACCACTTGTCATGCTGTCAAATTCTGTAATGCCAGAAGGAACGCCAGAAAGAGAGTTTTTGCTTTTACTTCTTTTGTCAATTATATCTACAGTGCGCGGAATAACATCCTTCATTTCTTGAACTTTAGTAGACTGGTTCACGTCTGTCAGCTTGAATATCTTTTGCTCAGCTTCCTCAAGAATTCCTCGGCTTTCCTTTGTCTCATCAAAACTTTCTGCTTTTATTTCTGAAGATATTTTTATCAAATCGCGTCTAGTTGACTGGTCAAGAACAATCTTTGCATAATAATCAACGTTTGCGCTTGTTGGAACAACATCAGTTAATGAAGAAATATATGAAACTCCGCCTGCTGCCTCTAACTTCCCTTTTTTTGTAAGATCGTCAATCAAAGTAAGCATGTCGCCTTTTATGCCACTGCTGAACAAGCTCATCAATGAGTCAAAAATAACTTGGTTCTGCTGACTGTAAAACCTATCTGCTCGTAAATAAGCAACAACATCGCTTACAGAGCTCCAGTCCAAAAGCATTGCGCCAAGAGTAGCCTGCTCCGCTTCTAAATTATGAGGCGGTATTTTGTCTTTTAAATCCATGTTTTCTCCCGTATGAACTAACAAATGAAATTACAAATATCAACATATAAGGCATTTCTAAAAGCAGAAGTTTTTAGAAGCTCACTATACTTTCAATATTTTCTACAGAATGTCCACACCTTTTATACATTTTATGCACAGCTATGATATTTAAAACTAAGAAACCCGCAGAACTTTCATTCTACGGGCCTCTTAGTTAATTATGCAATCTTTATAAGATTTTTAAAGCACATCTTAAAAAACAATTTGATTTTTAACAGTGCTTTTAACTTATTTAGATTCTTCTTTCTTTTCTTCAGCAGGAGCTTCTGCATTTGCTTCGTCTGTTTCAGCTGGTTTTTCTTCAGCTTTAGCAGCGGCTTTTGCAGATTTCTTTGCTTTCTTAGCTTTTTCCTCGTCTTCTGCGGCTTTGTTTTCTGTAACTTCACCGTTTACAACAAGTTTAACTTCAGCTGATGTGTTCTCATAAAGACGAACTGTGAAATGATAGTGTCCAGTGTTTTTTACTGTTAAGCCTGGAATATCAATTCTTTTTCTTTCAATATCAAATCCGTTCTTTGAATAGAAGTTTGAAATTGTCTGGCTTGTAACAGCACCGTAAAGTTTTCCGTTTGAGCCTGCTGGCATTGTAATAACAACTTCAAGAGCTTCAAGTTTGTCTTTAAGACTTGCGCTGTCTGCTCTTTTCTGTGCTTTTCTTGCGTCAATTTCTGCTTTTCTTGTTTCAAAGTAAGCTACAGATTCCTGATTGTAAGGAACAGCAAACTCGTGTGGGAAAAGATAGTTTCTAGCATAACCATTGGCAACATTTTTAACATCGCCAAGTTCACCAAGATGATTAACATCTGAATTAAGAATAACTTTCATAATAACAAGCTCCTCTTGTTTATTTACCGGCCACGTCACCAGGAGTTGGATCGTAAACCGGTATAAAATTAATTGTTCTAAAAAATTAGTCTGCTACGAATGGAAGCAAACAAATATTGCGTGCGCGTTTAATTGCAAGAGCAAGCTGCTTCTGATGTTTTGCGCAAGTGCCTGTAATGCGGCGTGGAAGAATCTTGCCACGTTCTGTTGTAAAACGTTTTAAGCCATCTGCATCTTTATAGTCAATTTTTGCTTTGTTAGCGCAGAAGCGGCAAACTTTTTTGTGGAAGAAAGTCTTTCCACCTTTTCCACCGTTGCGTGATCCGCGTTCATCGCCACGTCCGTCATCGTTACGACCATCGTCATCGCGTGCAAAATCCTGCATTTTTGACTGGTCTTCTGTATCTTGTTTTTGCACTTCATTTGTTGAAGTTTCTGGTGTATCTGCCATATAAATCTCCTAAAATTAAGATTTGCTTTCTGAAAATTAAAAAGGTATATCTTCAGAAAAGTTTCCATCATCACCGCCAAAAGACTGGTTGTCTTCAGGCATTGAATCAACGTTTTGCTGTGGAGCAGAATTGTTTGGTGTATAAGACTGGCGTGGTGCATACCCCTGTGAAGCATTGCCGCTTCCGTTTCCACCACCGCCCAACAGCTGAATATTATTTGCCATAATAACAACTTTGCTGAACTTTTGTCCGTCTTTTTCCCAGCGGTCCTGCCTTAAGCTGCCGTCAATTCCAATTTGCTTTCCTTTAATAAGGTAAGTTTTTAATCTATCAACAATATTACCCATGAGTGTGACATCAAAGAAATTTGCTTCTTCAACCCACTGCTCTCCATTCTTGCGGCTGCGGTTAACAGCAAGACTTAATCTGCCAATAGGAACAGCAGTGTTTGTGCTTCTTACTTCCATGTCGCGTGTAAGTCTTCCAACCAAAACTACATGATTGATGTCTGTCATATCGCCTCCGTAAACTGAATATTGTTAAGCTTCTTTCTCGTTCTTTAACACAAACATGTATTTAAGAAGGTTTGTATTGAGCTTAAATTTTTTGTAAATTTCTGTGATTTTCGCAGGATTTGCATTGATGTGTATAAGAAGGAATCTTCCACGGTTCTGCTTCTTTACTTCATAAGTAAGGTCGCGGTCGCCAAAAGGCTCTTCTTTTTCAATTTCAGCACCGAATTGTGCCAAATCTGCACGAACTAACTCTAGTCCGGCGTTGTACTTTTCATCCTCAACAGGATAAATAGTCATAAGTTCATACTTTCTCATTGTATGTTCTCCTTATGGTCAGATGGGAATTACATGCGTAACTCCAAGGGGTCATGAAATAATATAGAAATATTCTGTTTTAGTCAATAAAATGTGATTGATATTTCAAACAGCATCTTTAAAAAACATTTGCGCTTCTTGTTTCGATTCATCTTTTACTTGACGGATTTTTTTACAACGTCTATAATTATTTTTATGAAAACAAAGCAATTTATAAATAAAGGTATTCTTTTATTTTGTACCTTTCTTATTTTATCTTCTTCGCAAGTAATTTTTGCTAAAACAGCAAAAGACTATACACATCTTGCGGAATCAGGAACAGCTCAAGAAATAGAAGATGCTTTAAAAAGCACATCCGGCTTGCAAAACCAGGCATTTGGAACAAACAAAGAAACTTTGTTGATGATTGCTTTAAAAAACAACAGAGACCTTGATATTATAAATCTTTTTATTAAATATGGATCAAAAGTAAAATCTAAAGCAAAAGATAAAAGAACACCAATAATGTTTGCTTCAAGATTCACAACAAATCCTGAAATTCTTGATCTTGTTATTCAATCAAGCGCAATGACAAAAGGCGGCAAAGAAAAGGCTGTTCTTGAAAAAGACAAAGATGGAAAAACGGCTTTTGATTATGCATCTAAAAATCCAACTGCCGGGGTTTATGAAGTTCTTACTAAATATGCAAATGATCCAATGCAAAAGGAAACTGAAAATGTCGCTTCAGAGGCAACAATACCTACAGCAAAGACAGCGGATGAAAGTTCTAAAACAAACAACGCTGATGAATCTTCAAAATCAAATGCAGAAAACAACAAGACATCTTCTTCTATGCATACAGTGACAGCAACATTTGTGCCTTCTCCAAAAAAGGAAAAAGAACCAGAGCAGACAAATGACGACTCTTCAAAAGCGGAGCAGTCAGCATCAATAAAAGAAGAAAGCGCTTCTGCTACTTCTGAAAATAAAACTTCAGATGTTCAAACAATATCATCAACAAGCTCAACAAAGCAAACTGAAGTTCAAGCAAAACCAGCTGAGGCAACTCAAACTGTTCCTGAATCAATTTCAACAAACTCTTCCAATAAAAATAATGCAAATAGTATAGAAACAAAAAATTACGAAAAATCTTATTTATCAGATTACATGAACGACACAACTCCAACAACTCCAGAAAAAGAAAAGCCTTCTACAACGGAAATCACAATTGACAATGTAAATAAAACAGATAAAAATGGTGTAACACTTTTAATGAAGGCAGCAAAAGCAGGCAATGACTGGGACATTCAAAATCTTTTAAACAATGGAGCTGATGTACAACTTAGAGACAAAGACGGATGGTCTGCCCTTATGTACGCAGTCCGCTACCAAAACAGCATAAGGCTCGTTAACATGCTAATTGAAAAAGGCGCGCATACAAGAATTAGAAATAAATATAATGCTACTCCACTTCTTCTTGCAGCTGACTATACTCAAAATCCTCAAATACTTTCATTACTCTTAAGAAATCGCTCAACTTCTGAAGATGAAGTATTCAAAGCATTTATTCTTTCTCTTACAAGCAATGAAGGTTCCGAGCATATTCAAGTTACAAAAATACAATTGTTCTTAAACATGGGAATTTCAGTTAACAGAGTTTGGAAAGGAAAAACACCTCTAATGTATGCCTGCCAATATACAAATTCATCTGCTGTTTTACAACTTCTTCTTGATTCAGGAGCAAATCCTGGAACCCAAAATGTTGAAGGAAAAACAGCTTTTGATTATGCAAAAGAAAATACCCGCCTTGTACATGATGATGTATACTGGTCATTGAACAGCGTGGAAAAGTAAATGAGAATTACAGGCGGCTTGTTAAAAGGCAGAATTACAGAATGTCCAGATGGAAGAATGGCAATACGGCCTGCAATGGACAGAATGAGAGAATCTATATTTGATATTCTTGATCCAGCTCTAAAAGGAAAATCTTTTTTAGATTTATTCAGCGGGTCTGGAACAATAGCAATAGAAGCTGTTTCTCACGGAGCAACAAATGTTACGCTTTGTGAAATGGACAAAGCAAAAGCAAAAACTATCTTACAAAATATTTCTATGACAGAAAAAGAGCTTGGCATAAAAATAGAATGTCATTTTATTGCGGTTGAGCTTTTCTTAAAACGTTGCAAAAATCAATACGATTATATTTTCTTTGACCCTCCCTTCCCTTATAAATTCAGAAAGGAATTATTAGAGACTGCGGATGAAAAAAAACTGCTTCTTCCAAGCGGCACTATTCTAATTCATAGGCCGCAAGAAGATCCTCTTCCAGAAACAATTGGCAATCTTTATAGAAGAGATCAAAGAGTCTACGGAAGATCAATTGTTGATTTTTACAGTAATAAAATAACTTGACAAATCATAATATGATGTTAATATAAATTTAGTAAAAAGTTGGAAATAATATGGATAATGATTTAAAAAACATTATTGACACTAAACAAGGAAATTCAGGCTTTATAAAAGTAACTGACAATCCTGTTACAAGTCTTTCTTCCGAACAAAAGGTTGTTTTAAATCGAAAAGGAAATATTTTATTCAACAACGGCGACATAGAGGGTGCAAGAAGAATTTTTATTACTACAGGTTATTCTGACGGACTTACAAGAGTTGGCGGTAAATATGAAGAAAAGAATGAAGATTTCAAAGCATTAAAAATGTATTTGCTAGCTCATAATAAAAAAAAATCTGATCCTATAATTGAAAAAATTGCAGGTCTTATTTCAATAACAATGAAAGGAGAATGAGAAATTGGAAAATGAATTTGAAAAAAATTTAGAAATTAAAAATGATGATTTAACAAATGAATTAAATCCATTGGAAGAACAAAAGGTTGATGAGAATGCGAAAGAGAATTCTTTAGCAAATGAAATCAGTGAGCTTTCAAAAAAAGGATATGCCTTGCTCAAAGAGGATAAAACTGATGATGCAATTTCTGCCTTTAATCAAATTTTGACGCTTGAAGACAACAATAACTATGCGCTCGTCGGTTTAGGTGACAGTGAAAGAAAACGGGGGCACTTCAAAGAGGCCATTAACTATTATTCAAAATGCCTTTCATGCCACCCAGGGAACAACTATGCACTGTTCGGGCTTGCTGACTGTTACAAAGCATTAAATCAATACCACAAGGCAATTGACATTTGGGAACAGTATCTTGTTCATGACGACAGAAATATTACTGTTCTTACAAGAGTGGCTGACGCATATAGAAAAATTCGAGACTTTAAAAAATCTAAGGAATTGTATTTAAAAGTCTTGGACATGGAAGAAAACAATGCTTATGCTTTAATAGGCTTGGGACATCTTCATTATGACTTTAAGGAATACAAAGATGCGCTCTACTATTGGACACGTATGCTTGAAATAAGCCCAGACAGCGTTGACATTAGAGTCCTCACTTCTATTGGAAACTGCCACAGAAAACTTAAGACATTTGAAGAAGGCGTGCCTTACTTTGAAAAGGCTTTGGAAAAAGACCCAAAGAATTTCTACGCCCTTTTTGGCCTTGCAGACTGCTACCGTGGCATGAACCAGCAGTTCCGTTCTATTGAATATTGGAATAAGATTCTTGACATGGATCCAAACAACAAAGTAATTCTTACACGTGCAGGCGACGCTTATAGAAATACAGGCGACTACAAAACTGCTGTTGAATATTACAACAAAGCTATGGACATAGACTTTGACATTTACGCAGCATTAGGCTTGGCTTTAATTTGCAAAGGCGAAGGAAAATACGAAGAAGCTATTGAACGACTTTCAAAGCTTATCCGCGACGATCCTAAGAACTACAGGCTTTATATTGACCTTTCTGACTGCTATATGAAAATGAATCAAAAGCAAAACGCAATTGATGCCCTTAAATCATTCCAAAAGCAAGGAATTAGAAGCCAGGCTATCAGCGAAATGCTTGATAAAATTCAGAACAATAAGCCGCTTTTTTAATGTCAGACAAAATTGTTTTAACAGGTCTTTCTCCTGAAGAAATTTGCTCTTCACTTTCTCTTGCCCCTTCATTCCGTGGCAAGCAAATATACCAGTGGATTTTTAAAGGTGCTACAGATTTTGAGCAAATGACAAATCTTGACAAAAACCTAAGAGCCTCACTTTCTGAAAAAGCTGCAATTTTTTCATCTACTGTAACAAAAGTTCTAAAAGATCCAGACGGAACAATTAAGCTTCAAATTACTCTTGAAGACGGTCGTGCAATAGAGACTGTTCTTCTTACAGACAAAGATGGAAGAAAAACAGCTTGTGTAAGTTGTCAGGCAGGTTGCGCAATGGGCTGCAGGTTTTGCCAGACAGGTCAGATTGGGCTTGGAAGAAATCTTACATTTGGTGAAATAATAGAAGAATTTCTTCTGCTAGAAAAAGAAGCTGGCAAACTAGACAATATAGTTTTCATGGGAATGGGCGAACCAATGATGAATCTTGACGCTATAAGAAAAACTGTTTCTATTTTAACAGATAAAAACGGCAGAAATTTAAGCGCAAGAAGAATTACATTAAGCACAAGCGGCATTGTAAAAGGAATATATGATTTAGCAGACAACGGCCCTCATTTACGGCTGGCAGTCTCATTAACAACAGCTGATGAAGATTTAAGAAAAGAACTTATGCCTGTAACAACAGCCAACCCTCTTTCTGACTTAAAGCAGGCAATTAAATATTATATAGAAAAAACAGGAAACCGTGTTACTTTGGAAGCGGCACTTCTTTCTGGAAAAAACACAAGCAAGGAAAGCGCAAGACGGCTTATTGAATTTGCTTCAGGACTAGATGTCTATATCAATTTAATTCCATGGAATCCAGTGCCCGGTCTTGATTTTACAACACCGTCTTCTTCTGAATGCAATCAATTTATTGATTATTTGAAAAACGCTAATCTTAATGTTAACTTAAGAACTAAACGTGGCACAAAAATTGGCGGTGCGTGCGGGCAACTAGGGCGATCTTCTTCGAATGATGATAAAATCGAATGAAATTAAGGACCTGTCTAAAAGCTGTATTTTTCAGAGGCTTTTTTATGTATATTTTAAGTTTGTTTTATGTATTGTTTTGCTACAAATAATATAATATTTACTTGATAAAATCACATTCTAATAATATAATAAAGGTATCTAATTTCAGGAGATTCTACTGTTATGGAAAAGAAGATTTATGTTGTCGGAATGGATGATGATACAGCTGCGGGGAAAGTAAATGCTTCTGTAAAAACAGTTGCCGGTGTTTCAAATGTAGTTGCAAATCCTGCGAAATGCCAAGTTCTAGTAGATTTCGATGAAAAAACTGCTGGAATAGAAGATGCTATTAACAATGCAATAAGCTCTACTGGTGTTACAGTTGTAGGCTAAAATCTATTTATAATTATCAATGCTCAAAATCTTATGAAAATTGTCATTCTTGATGGAAACGCCTTAAATCCTGGCGATTTGTCGTGGAAGCCTCTGGAAAAATATGGAAGTGTAACTGTTTATCCACGGACTTCTCAATCTGAGGTTATTGAAAGAATTGGCAATAATGAAGCAGTGCTTTTAAATAAAATCAATATTACAGAAGACACTCTTTCTGCCTGCCCTTCAATTAAATATATTGGAGTTCAAGCCACAGGATACAATGTCATTGATTTAGACTCATGCAGAAAACACAATGTAACAGTTACAAATGTTCCGTCTTACAGCACAGACGCAGTTGCGCAGATGGTGTTTTCGTATATTACTGAATTTTCAAACCATGTGCAATTTCATTCAGACAGCGTTCATTCAGGCGACTGGATAAAATGCCCGGACTTCTGCTACTGGAAGGTTCCGCTTTTTGAGCTTGCTGGAAAAACACTTGGCATATTTGGCTACGGACATATTGGCAAGAAAGTTGCACAAATTGCAAAAGCTTACGGCATGAAAGTAATTGTCCACACACGCACACAAAACTCAGAAATAGAAAATCCTGTTAGCTTGGAAGAACTATTCAAAAAATCAGACTTTTTGACGCTTCATGCCCCACTTACGGAACAAACAAATAAAGTTGTAAATACAAAGACTCTTTCTCTTATGAAAAAATCATCATACTTAATTAACACTGCACGCGGCGGCCTTGTGAATGAAGCTGATGTAAAAGAAGCGTTAGTGAACAAAACAATCGCGGGGTATGCAGCGGATGTTCTTACAAACGAGCCTATGAAAAGCGACTGCCCTCTTTACAAAGCGCCGAACTGTCTTATAACGCCGCACATTTCTTGGGCAGCAGTTGAAACAAGGCAGAGGCTTTTGAATATAGTTGTGGAAAATCTTGCGCATTTTGTAGCCGGCACACCTCAGAATGTAGTAAGTTGAATGAATAGATATTTGAATGCACTTGATATATTTACAAATACTAATTATACTTTAATATAATTAAAGTTATTAAAGAGGTATAATGATGGGAAAGACTATTGCACAGAAGATTTTTGACGCGCACTTGGTTGAAAAGCCTTTTGCAGATACAAACATTTTAAAGCTTGACAGAGTTTTCTGCCATGAAATTACAACTCCTATTGCAATCAATGATTTGGTTGAACGTGGCAAGGACAAGGTTTTTGACTGCACAAAGATAAAGGCTGTTATTGACCATGTTACCCCTGCTAAGGATTCAAAGACTGCGACTCAGGAGAAAATTTTAAGGGACTGGGCAGGACGCAACAGCATTAAGGATTTTTTTGATATTGGCTCTAACGGCGTTTGCCATGCTATTTTCCCAGAAAAAGGTTTTGTAAGACCAGGCTACACTGTGATTATGGGAGACAGCCATACTTGCACGCACGGAGCTTTTGGCGCTTTTGCGGCTGGGGTTGGAACCACTGACTTGGAGGTTGGCATTCTTAAAGGTGTTTGCTCCTTCCGCGAGCCTAAGACAATTAAATTTGTTCTTAACGGAAAACTTCAAGAAGGCGTTTACGCAAAGGACGTTATTCTTTATTTAATCAGCCAGATTGGTGTTAACGGCGCTACAAACTGTGTTGTTGAATTTACAGGTCCAGTTGTTGATAATTTTGGCATGGAAGAAAGAATGACAGTCTGCAACATGGCAGTTGAAGCGGGCGCAACTTCTGGTATATGCTATCCTGACATGAAGACTGTAGAATACTTGTGGCCTTTTATTGA
>JBAXYY010000006.1:0-34763 GCA_041670585.1 Treponema sp.
ACAGGCTTTATATATTTGCAGTAGCAGCTCTTTTTTGGGCGCAGGCACTTTAAGCACAAGTCGCGGCATTGCTCTGGTTTTTCTTCACCGTTGTTAGAAGAAAGAATGTTGTTAGTTTCTCTTATCATTGTAAATTATTTTTTTCCTTCAGTTTTTTCTTGCTCAGAAATTGCAGGCTCTGCAGACAAAGGTATATTTTGCTTTACATCAAGCACACCAGCTTTTCTTTTTTTGCCATCAGAAAATAATTTTTTAAGGCACACAGGAACAAGCATTGACGACACAATAATCAAAAGAATAACAGATGTAAAATATTTAGAGTCAACCATTCCAACAGCAAGCCCTTTTTGCGCAACAATAAGTGCCACTTCTCCACGCGTCATCATGCCCACTCCAATTTGAATAGACTCTTTTTTATTAAAGCCAAGCACACGCGCAATTCCGCCGCATCCAATAATTTTTGCAACAAGCCCAACTGCCACAAACGCCAAAGAGAACCAAAGCAGCTGCATGTCCATACCTTGTATTGTAGTTTTCAAACCAATGCTAGCAAAAAACACAGGCCCAAAAATCATATAAGAGTTCACATCAACTTTCTGGCTAATGTAGTCAGCGTCGCTTAAATTGCAAAGCACAACGCCCGCAACATACGCGCCTGTAATATCAGCAATGCCAAAAAGACGCTCTGCTAAATATGCAAATAAAAACGCAACTCCAATTCCATAAACTGAAATGCGGTGAGTGCGAGGATGCCGTCTGTCATACCATTTGAAAATTCTATAAGTAACATAGCCTACAACAATTGCAAACGCAAAGAAGCCAACAGTTTTTGCAATGACCTCAAAGTAGCCGCCAGTGCCAGTGCTTACTCCAAGGACAATTGTCAAAACTACAATGCCAATAACATCGTCAATAATTGCGGCGCTTACAATTGCCTGCCCAACATCAGTTTTTATTTTTCCAAGCTCCTGCAGTGTGGCAACAGTTATGCTAACAGAAGTCGCAGTTAAAATTGTGCCAATGAACATAGCCTTGTAAAATTCCTTAGTGCCAAATCCGTCAAAGCCCCAGAAGCACAACGACATAATTGTGCCAAGAATAAGCGGAACAAAAACGCCCACTAACGCAATAAGTGTAGCCTTAAAACCTGACTTCACAAGCGATTTTAAATTTGTACCAAGACCAGCAGAGAACATTAAAAGAATAACGCCAATCTCTGACATGTACGTTATGAACTGGTCAGCGTGGACTAAATTTAAACAAGAAGGTCCAATCAAAAGACCAGCAACAATTTCTCCAACAACCTGTGGCGCGCCAATTTTCTTTGCAGTTACGCCAAAAAATTTTGCAGTAATAATTAAAATTGAAAGTTCAAGAAGAATCTTATACGTTTCCATAATGCACCCCGTGAAATAATATTTTAGCAGCGGTCAATAGTATAATTGAAAAACTATTTTTCTACAACGCAATGCAATTTTTTTTGGAGCCGCCTAAAACCAGTAACCGCTGTTCCAGGACTTCACTTCGTTCCGGTGCAAGCCGCCTTCTGCGTCTTGCACAGCCTTCGGCTTCCTTGCATAGCGGGCTAGCTTAATTCACACCAAGCAATCTTATAAAAAAAAGCCAGAGAACGTTCTTCTTTTGGAAAAACATTTCCGGCTCTTTTTCAAGATTATTTAGCAACAACTAAAAGCCCTGGCATTTAGAAATTGCATTTTTTATAAAGAGTAAGGTCATCTCTAAACGCTAAAGTTTTAGAGGTTCCAGTAAGAGAAACTTACGCTTCCACCAACTTCAGCAGAGTCTCTTTACCAACAGCGCCAATCTGCTGCCCCACGATTTTTCCGTTATTAAAAACAGCAAACATTGGAATGCTCATTACATTGTAATTTGCGGCCAAAGTAGGATTGTCGTCAACATTGACTTTGCAAACTTTTACTTTGCCATTGAGCTCTGTAGAAAGCTCCTCAATTACAGGCCCCATTGACTGGCACGGTCCGCACCAGCTTGCCCAGAAATCAACAAGCACTGGTGTTTTAGACTCAAGCACTTCTTTAGAAAAGTTCTGTTCGTTCAATTGTATTGCCATAGTATCCTCCGTTGCATTTATAAACTAAAACGCTCTACGTTTGTGCATATAATATACACAATTACGCAATAGTTCGGCAAGGAAAATGCAACAAAAACGCACGCAGGGAAGATGCGCAGGGTGCCACTCTCGCCCTGTACAGCCCGCCCGTCACCGCCAGAGCCGCGGCAGGCCCCAGCACACCTTCCCTACGCGCGCCGTTCTCACTTCAACTGTCATGTCTATTTGCAAGCAAGCTGCCCGTTCTGTCCAAGCCCTCTATGAAGAAAGAACATATTCTTATTTATAAAAATAAAATGCAAACAAAAAGCACAAGGGCATGTAGTTTCGTATAACAGAGCGATAAAAAACAACAAAGGCGCACGCAGGGAAGATGCGCAGGGTGCCACTCTCGCCCTGTACAGCCCGTCCGTCACCGCCAGAGCCGCGGCAGGCCCCAGCACACCTTCCCTACGCGCGCCGTTCTAACTTCAGCTGTCATGTCTATTTAAGAAGAAGCCGCCCGTTCTGAACTTTTTGAAATATAATTATCTATTGATATAATAGAAAAAAGAATATATTCTATTCTGAAAATGCAAAAGCGAACAAACTTTATGCAAATATGAAATAAAAGGTGATTGAAATGGCAGTTGATGAACAACTTCAGACAGTACGCCATAGTTGCGCACATGTTATGGCAGAAGCAATTTTAAAGCTTTTCCCTGGAACAAAAATTGCAATTGGACCTGCAATTGAAAATGGATTTTATTATGACTTTGACTTTCCTACCGACCATAAAATTTCAGAGACCGATTTTCCGGCTGTAGAAAAAGAGATGAGAAAAATTCTTGCAGGAAACCACGACTTTGAAAAGAAAGTGGTTACAAAGGCAGAAGCTTTGGAAATATTCAAAGACCAGCCTTACAAGGTTGAGCTGATTAAAGATCTTCCAGAAACAGAAACAATAACAACTTACACACAGGACGGCTACGTTGACTTGTGCCGCGGACCTCACGTTGCAAATACAAAAGAAATAAACGCGCAGAGCTTTAAGCTTACAAAAATTGCAGGCGCTTACTGGAAAGGCGATGTTGACCGCCCAATGCTTACCCGTGTCTACGCAGCGGCTTTTGCAAAACCAAATGATCTAAAAGACTACCTCACAATGCTTGAAGAGGCAGATAAACGCGACCACAGAAAGCTTGGTGTGCAAATGGACTTGTTCCATATTGACGATGAAGATCCAGGTCAGGTTTTCTGGCACCCGAACGGATGGTCAATGTACATCACATTGCAGGACTACATGAGAAAAAAGATTCAGGCAGACGGCTACATGGAAGTTAACACACCAGCCATTATGCCACGCTCTCTTTGGGAAAGAAGCGGACACTGGGGCCACTACCAGAAGAATATGTTCATTACAGAAAGTGAAAAGCGCATCTTCGCAATCAAACCTATGAACTGCCCAGGCGCACTTGAAATTTTCAAAACAAAAACTCGCTCATATAAAGACCTTCCAATGCGTCTTGCTGAATTTGGCCACTGCGTACGCAACGAACCAAGCGGCACTTTGCACGGAACAATGCGTGTAAGAGGCTTTGTCCAGGACGACGCGCATATTCTTTGCACAGAAGAGCAGATTGGACCAGAAGTAACAAAATTCTGCCACTTGCTAAAAGACGTATACAAGGACTTTGGCTTTGACAAGAACCTGGTTGTAATGTTCAGCACAAGGCCAGAAGACCATGTTGGAACAGAAGAAGACTGGGACAGGGCAGAAGCAGCGCTTGCCGACGCTTGCAAGACAGCACACCTTGAGTATCAGATTCAGCCAGGAGAAGGCGCATTCTACGGACCAAAGCTTGAGTTCCAGCTAACAGACTGCTTGGGAAGAAAATGGCAGTGCGGCACAATCCAAGTTGACTATCAGCTTCCTTCCGCAGAAAGGCTCAACGCTGAGTACATTGGAAAAGACAACCAGAAGCACCACCCTGTAATGTTGCACCGTGCAGTTTTAGGCTCGCTTGAAAGATTCCTTGGTATTCTTATTGAAAACTACGCAGGCGCCATGCCAACATGGTTGCACTTTGAGCAGGCAGCTGTTGTTCCAGTTTCAAACGACTTCAACGACTACGCGCAGAAAGTTACAGACGAACTTAAAGCGCTTGGTGTAAGAGTGAACGCCTACCTTGACGACGACAACATGAAGAACAAGATTAAGAATATTTCTTCTACAAACAAAACACCTTACATTCTTGTTGTAGGCCAGAAAGAAAAAGACGACAACTCTGTTTGCGTAAGATTCCGCTTCTCTTCAAAATTGCCACAGCAGACAATGACACTAGACGCGTTCAAGACTTACATAATGGATAAAATCAACACTCACTTCAACGGCATTTAAGCATAAAAAATACCTCCTGTATTTTTTATGCTTAGCAAGAATTATCCCTGTAGCTAAAATACAAGCGATAATTCTTGCGACGTTAAGAACGCACCTCCTGTGCTTTCTTGTTTACAAGATGGAAATACATCCATGTATTTTTTAACTTGGCACGAATTGTAAAACACTTCGTGCTACAATTAGAGCGCGCCTCCTTGCGCTTACTTAGTATAAATAACATTTGAGTAAAACAACAAAGGCTGAATGAATTGATGAATGAAGGGAACTTCATACAATCTTTTCACTCAGCCTTTTTTGTATACAGCATATGCAATATTTTCTAGCAGAGGTTCGTATGGTAATTAGTCGCGATATTTATCTGAAAAAACTCATAGACCACAAACACAATGGAATGATAAAAGTTATCACCGGTTAAACAGAAGGTGCGGAAATTCGTACCTTCTGTTTAACTTATTTTACAAATACTTAATTAAGAGAGTGCGCAAGTAGTTTTACGTGTAATACCAGCTGCATCTGTCAGCATTGAAATAAAATGTACAGGATCACTTTTACATTTTGAGTAGCCGAGCATACAAATGTAAGTTTTTTTTAATTACCACATACGCGGGATTGTAGTGGTAGCTGAAAGCTAGTGCGCACGCACCGCAGGCGTAGCCGGAGCCACGGAAAGCCCGATGAAAATTAGTGTCCGGCTTGCCGGCAGTTAGATAAAGAACGCAACGTCCAAAAAAAATGCCACCTTAGAAATCTAAGATGGCGCTTATTTAATTCAAATATTTATAAAACAAAAACTATGGGCGGACAATTACGTCTGCCAAACGTGGGCGCTTCTGCAAGTCTTTTACAAGGCCTTCTTCACGCGCTTTGTTTACATATTTTGGATCTTGGAAGCTGTAAGTGAACTTTGTGTGAACGTCGTATGTGCCTTTCATTAAAGCGTATGCGTCTTCTGTCATTACAAGCTCTTCGTCTGTTGGAATAACGAACACTTTTGTTTTGCTGTCGTCTGCGCTTATGCAAGTTTCTGCGTTGCCGGTAAAGCTGTATTCGTTTTTCTGCAAGTCGATTTTTACTCCCATGAACTCAAGTCCCTTCAAGGAAGCTCCTCGGATTATTGGTGAGCGTTCGCCTACTCCTGCTGTGAATACAATTGCGTCTACTGGTCCAATTTCTGCCATGTAGGCTCCAATGTATTTTCTTAGGCGGCCTGCTTCCATGTCTATTGAAAGTTCAGCAAGCTTGTCGCCTTCTGCTGTTGCAACTTCTATGTCGCGGCGGTCTGTGTATTTTTCTGTAATGCCTAAGAGTCCGCATTTTTTATTCAAGGCTTTGTCCATTTCTGCGGCGCTCATTCCAGTTTTTTTCATGATGTAGAAAGGCAATGCTGGATCCAAGTCACCAGAGCGTGTTCCCATTACAAGTCCTTCAAGCGGTGTGATTCCCATTGAAGTGTCGTAGCAAACTCCATTTTTTACAGCGCAAACTGACGAGCCGTTTCCAATGTGGCAAATGATTAAATTTGTTTCAGATGGCTTTTTGTGCAAAAGAACCGCGGCCCTTTTTGCTGTGTACAAGAAAGATGTGCCGTGGAATCCATAGCGGCGTGCTGCGTATTTTGTGTACCATTCGCGTGGAATAGCGTACATGAAAGAGCTTTCTGGCATTGTCTGGTGCCAAGCTGTGTCTATGATTGCGCACTGTGGAACGTTTGGCATAACTTTTTGAGCTGCTTCAATTCCCATAATGTTTGCTGGGTTGTGCAAAGGCCCTAGGTCCTGTACAGAACGGAATGTGTCTAGAACTTCTGGAGTGATGATTACTGATTTTGTAAACTTGTCGCCTCCATGAAGCACACGGTGGCCTACTGCTTTTACAACGCTCATATCTTTAATAACGCCGATTTTTGGGTCGGTGATTGTCTTCATAATAAGTTCGATTGCTTCTTTGTGAGTTGGGCATGGGCTTAAGATTTCTGTTTTGTCTTTTCCAACTTTGTGTGTAATGCCGCTGCCGTCAGCGCCAATTCTTTCTACAACACCATTTGCCAATACAGCTTTGTTGTCCCAGTCGTAAACTTGATATTTTGCGGAAGAAGAGCCGCAGTTTAAAGTTAAAATCACCATTGCCATAAAAAATGCCTCTAATAAAAAATATGTGCAATTATATACAGAATAAGGATTTTATGGAAGTAGCAAAAAAAAATTTGACAGATTGGAGATTCAAGGTTATCCTAGTATTTATCAGAGCAGGGAACTTCTTTTAAGGTCGTTTTTATATGATGGAGTACAACGAGAAGAGAGTTTGGAAAACATTGGCGTATGTAGGCACTGGCTTTATGGTTGTGTGCATGGTAATTAGCATCTTTCAGTTCTTTTTAGAAAAGAAAACTGAGCCTTCACTTATAATTCGGTATGTAAGTCTTTTTATAAATGCTACTGCGCTTGTTTGTTTTATCTACTTATCATTTAATCCATTTCACTTTAGGGCATATAGTATTTTATTATATGTCTATGGAATTGGAAACATTATTGATAATGGCAATATTCTAGGAATGCTTTGTGTTTTAACAAGCTGCGCTTTTCTTTATGTAACTGATTTTTTTAGAAAGAAGAGAGTGCCAAAAATTGTGCTTCTGTCAATTCCACCACTTGTTTCATTGATTAGCCAATACTTTCATTCAAGCAAAGTTGTGTTTGCAATTTCAGTGATGCACATTGCGGGTGCCGTTTTTATTACAAGCATAGCTGTGTTGCTCTTTTACCCAAGGCTAAAGGAACTTGATATGCACCGAAACGAATATTTTTTAAGCCCTAAGGATTTTTCAGAAAGAGATTTGCTTTGGCTTCAAAAAGTTCTTGAAGGTGAACGGTACCAAACCATAGCTGATATTTCTAAAGTTTCAGAAAGCACTGTAAAATGCCACATGCCTGAGCTTTATAAAAAACTTAATGTTGCCGACAAGACAGAATTTCTTACGCTGTACCACAACACAAAATTTATTCTGTCTGTAAACGCTGACTCTGTTGCTAATAAAATTACTCAACCAAAGAAAGCTCTATAATAAAATTATGTGTTTCTCTAAAAGCTGAAGTTTTAAATGCTCTCTTATCTTTGGCAAGCGCCAGACTTTACCTTTTGAGCTGCAGATTCGCCCGTTAAGACTCGCACTAGCTCCATTGCAAACTGCTCTGCGGCTCCAGGTCCTCTTCCTGTAATAAGGTTTTTGTCTGTTACAAACGGAACATTGTCTTTATGTGTTGACACGTAACTTCCTGCATTGTCTTTCATTCCTGGGTAGCAAGTCCATTTCTTATTTTTTAGCGCGCCTGTTTTTGGAAGAACAATCGCGGGTGACGCGCAAATTGCAGTTACAAGGCGGCCTTCTTCATCCATTTGTTTTATGAACTTAACGGCTTCATCACATTCCGCAATATTTGAAGCGCCAGGCATTCCTCCAGGAAGGTAAACTGCGTCCGGTAATTTTCCACCAGATGAAGATAAGTAATTTAAAAGCGTTTCATCCGCAGCAACAAAAATTTTATGAGCGCCTTCCACTGTGCAATTATTTTTTCCAGTTGCCAAAGTTGTTACCTTAACACCAGCACGTCTTAAGTAATCTATAACAGTCACGGCTTCTATTTCTTCAAAGCCATCAGCTAAAAAAACAACTACAGTTTTCATAGGACACTTCCTCTTATAAAAATATCAGTTGAAATTGTACCATTTAAGGGGTAGTATGTACATTATGAAGCAAGTTCTTATTATAGATGCCTCCCCTATGTTCAGGGAATTTTTAAAAGAAAAACTAACAGCGGAAAAAGTTTCAGTTGAAATTGCAAACGGAAAAAGAGATGCTTTTACAAAACTTATTTCAACATTGCCAGACTTGGTGATTATTGATGTTGAAGAAAGCATGGAAGACTTAATTGATTTTCTAGAAAGCAAGCACGCAGACCCAAATGCAAGAACAATTCCAATAATTATAAGCGGACCAATTATTGCGCGTGAAAAAGTTGCAACACTTGCTCAGTTTGGTGTTTTAAAATATTTTACAAAGCCTATTAAATTTGATATTTTCTTTGAGTCTATTGGTAAAATTTTAAGAGCTGCTTTTACAATTGATGTCACTCCTTGCGTTCTAGAAATTCATATTAACGGAAACATTATTTTTATAGAAATTGCTCAGGGACTGAACAGAGAAAAACTTGCGCTTTTAAAATACAAGCTTCCAGAAATTATTGACGCAAACCACATTGTAAATCCTAAGCTAATTATTATGATGACAGACTTGCAGTTAAGCTTTGTTGATGGCGCAAACCTTGAGCTTCTTTTTGACAACGTTACTGTAGATTCCCGCATTCAGAAAAAAAATATTAAAGTTCTTTCTCTGGACAGTTTTACAAGGGAGCTTATTGACGGCCACCCACAGTATGACGGAATTGAAGTCACAAATAATTTGAACCAAGTTTTAAATTCTCTTGTGGAAAGCGGGCCAACAACAAACATTCACGAGCTTGTAACAGACAAGATTCTTGCTCCTGATGAAAAGGCAGAACAAGGCTCTGTTGAAATGCGTTTTGTAAGCGACACTGGTGTTATTTCAAACGAAGATAAGAATGAAGGCAACGTTTTAAAAATTGCAATTGTAGATGATGATGCTGTTGTAAGAAAATTATTGCAGGCGGCTTTTGCTACAATAAGCGCAGAAACAGTTTTGTTTACAAGTGGCGCTGAATTTTTGCAAGCAACAGGGAACCAGTCTTTTGATTTAGTCATCCTTGATATTTACATGACAGGATTGAGCGGCTTTGACATTCTAAAAAGCCTTCAGGAGCGTGGCTTTACGACACCTATAATTGTTTATTCACAGGCAACACAAAGAGAAGCTGTTGTGCAAGCGCTAACACTTGGCGCAAAGAGCTACCTTGTAAAACCACAGAAGCCAGAAGTAATAATTCAAAAAGCAGTTGATGTTCTTCATGCTGAACTTTAAAAGGCATTTTAATGAATCCAAATCCAATTGATACAAGCAGCCGTTTTTTAGCAAGCACACTTCATGAAATAAGAACGCCTATTCAAACTATAATAGGCACAATCGAGCTTCTTGGAGACACACAGTTAGACAAAGAACAAACAGAATATATTAGGCAGATTGAATTTAGCGCGAACGTTCTATTGCAGCTTGCAAACGATATTCTTGACTTTACAAAAATCCGCTCAAACGAATTTAAATTGGAATGTATTCCTTACGATGTTATTTCTACTACAGAAAGAGTTGTTGACCTAATTAGCATTGAGGCTTTTAACAGAGGCATTGAAATTGTCACAGACATTGACTATTCAATTCCGCAAAATGTCATGGGCGACCCGACCCGTGTTCAGCAGATAATTTTAAATCTTGTAAAAAACGCAGTGAAGTTCACTTCAAAAGGATATGTTCTTATAAGGCTGAATAAATATAAAGACGATTTGCTTTTTGAAATAATTGACAGCGGCATTGGCATTGCTCCAGACAAGCAGAAAATGATTTTTACAGACTTCTACCAAGTGGACGCAAGCACTACCAGAAAATATGGCGGAACAGGGCTTGGACTTTCCATTTGCAAAAACTTAGTCGCAGTTATGAAAGGTAAAATTGGAGTAAGAAGCAATCCGTATGGCGGCTCTATATTTTGGTTTGCCGTTCCACTAGAGCCAGCAGTCCTTGTTCTTGATGATGAAAAGCCAAAGCTTAGCCCTCCACAAAACACAAGAATACTTATTGTTGACAACAACTCGCTTGCTATAGACAGTCTTGAAAAAAAATTAAAAGTCTTAGGCATAGATTCTATTGACTCAGCTTCAACAGGTCAGAATGCAATTGATGCTATAATACGTGCTTCTAAAAGCGGAAGACCTTTTACAATTGCCTTTATAGATATGATTATGCCAATAATGGACGGCTGGAGACTTGCTGCCAACATAAACAAAAACTCTGATATAAATAATTTAAAACTTTACTTGGTTGTTCCAGAAGGTCAAATGGGCGGTGAAGCAAAAATGAAAATGCTTGACTGGTTCAACGGCTATATTTACAAGCCAATAAAAAAAGCACAGCTTGAAGATATTTTAAAAGACGCATTCACACAGTCAATTGAACTTGTTCCTGTTGAAGGCAATGTGCAAAAGCAGACAAAAGAAGATAAACCAAACATTTCGTTACAAGATGACTCGCATATTGCAGAAAACAATAAAGTTCTAATTGCAGAAGATCATCCTGTTAACAGAAAGCTCATGGTAACATTTCTGCAAAAATACGGAGCAACTGTTTTTACCGCGGAAGACGGGGAGCAGGCTATTAAGCAAGTGCAGGAACATCCAGAAATTGACATTATTTTTATGGACATTCAAATGCCTGTTAAAAATGGAATTGATGCGACCGTAGAACTAAGAAGCAAAGGCTATAAAGGTATAATTATTGCGTGCACCGCTAACAACGACACTGCAGAATTTAAAGAATATAGGGACATGGGCATAAATGATATTCTAGTTAAGCCTTTCAAGCGTGATGTTGTAAAACAAATTATTGAAAAATGGAATACAGTTCTTTCTTTCCCAGAAGCAAAAACAATTGTTACTCTTACAGACATGAACAATAAAGTTTCTTCTATTTGGGACATAAAAGATTTTATGGACACAATAGGCAATGACAAGAAGCTTGCAGTTTCTCTAATGGATGATTATGTAGAACAAAGTAAAAAACTGCTTATTGAAATAAAAGAAGGTCTTGCAAAACCAGAAAAAGACTTTGCTACTTTACAACGGCTTGCGCACACTTTAAAAGGAAGCAGCGCCGCAGTAAGCGCATTTAAATTATCAGACTATGGTGAAAAAATGAATGCAGCCGCAAAAGCAAAAGACTCAATTGCACTAGAAGCCTCGCGTACAGATTTTGCAATAGACTTTATTCAACTACAGCAAATAGTCACAAATTGGAAAACAAACATATGAACGACAGTAAGTTTTTAAAGACAAATTATCACACACACTCGACTTTCTGTGACGGCAAAGCCTCTCCTGAAGAAATGATAAAAGCCGCAATAGAAAAGAAATTTGATATTCTTGGGTTCAGCGGACATTCTATGTTTCCTTTTGCATCAGACTGGCACATACCTTGCAAAGAGCACAAGACTTACGCAAATGAAATAAGGCGACTTGCAGACATTTACAAAGACAAAATTGAACTATGCTTAGGTTTTGAAGCTGACTTCATAGAAGGAGTTTGCTCGCCCAACATGAAGAGTTTTTCTCTCTTCAAACCAGACTACCTTATTGGCTCTGTGCATTATGTTCCAGGCAGCAAAGGATATTTTGAGGCAGACGGCGGTTTTGAAGAAACTCGTGAAAGAATAAAGAAATACTTTGGTGGAAATGTAAAAAAAGCGGTTCAAGCATATTTTTCTTCACAAAGAGAAATGCTTTCTAAAGGCGACTTTAATATTTGGGGACATCCAGATTTAATTAGAAAGCAGAATGCAAAATCAATTTTATTTAGAGAAGATGAAATCTGGTATAAAAAAGAGTTGAAATCAACAGCAAAAGCCGCATCAAAAGCTGGTGTTTGCGCAGAAATAAACACTGGTGGAATGGCAAGGGGATATTTAAACACACCTTATCCATCTTTACACTTCCTTGAAATTTTACATGATTACAATGTTCCTGTAACAATAAATTCAGATGCCCACTCTCCAGAAAATTTGGACTTCGCTTTTGAAGAAGCAAAATCTCTTGCAAAAAAAGCCGGCTATACAGAAATGGAATTCTATACAGCCGGCTCTTGGAAATTTCAAAATATTTAAGCTATCTGTTGTGGCGTTCTTCGCCTTCCTTGCAAGCAACACAAAGCCCTGTGTAAGGAAGAGCATCAAGACGCGCTTCTGGAATTGGCTTTCCGCATTTTACACAAAGACCATATTTGTCCTGTGCAATTCTATCAAGCGCATTTGTAATTAGCACAAGACGCTGGGCATCTTGTGAACCAAGAGAATCTAACAATGTTCTGTCTATTGCATCTGAAGCAACATCAACAACATCACCTGACTCCACAGTATCAACCAGTTTACGCATCTGATCACTTTGGCTTGTCAAGGTATCAAGAATCTCATTTCTCTGCGCGATTAACTTTTTCTTTTGTTTTTCAACAAAGTCTTTTTTCATGTTTTCCACTCCCATGTTGACAATTAGTTCTGTTTTGTACATACTAGTATACGCATAAAATCTAAAAAAGCAAACAAAATTCTTGGAGGAATTGTGGCAAAAGAAGAAGCTATTGAAGTAGAAGGAATTGTTAAAGAAGCACTTCCTAATACTATGTTCCGTGTTGAATTACAAAACAAACATGAAATTATCGCCTATCTTAGCGGTAAAATGCGCAAGCATTACATTAGAATTGTTCCAGGCGACAATGTTAAAATCGCCCTTTCACCTTATGATTTGAACAAAGGCAGAATTATTTTCCGTGAGCGCTAAAATCAACTAAAAAATTATTTTTCTTATAAAAGCCGTTTTCTTATTTTGAAGAGAACGGTTTTTTATTTATATACGTTAGCATTATTTATTTTTAATGAATATATATTTGAACGACCTAATGACATCTGCAAAGCCCTTAAATGCACCAATAACAAGCAATATGTTCAAAGGAAACCAATATCTTAAAAAGTAAACGCCAACTCCACACGCAGCTGTTTTTAAAACACCTCTGCCAAGCATTGACCAGCCGTCACTTCTTGTAGGCTTTTCTGTATTTCTAGAAGTGTACGTGTAAGTGTAGCGCCTGTCGTTTTGATTATTCTGCGTTTGATTTTCATTTTCATCATTAGCTTGGTTAAAGAAGCTCCAGAATGGATCGCTATAGCCTTGGTTGTTGTAGTTCCAGTTGTTATAGCCTTGCTGATTATTATACTGCCCCTGACTGCCGCCATAGTTTTGCGCGTTCTGGTAGTCGTCAGCGGAATTATAGGAGTCATACTGGCGGCGTTTTGTTTCATCGCCTAAAACAGAGTAAGCTGAATTTATTTGCTTGAATTTTTCCTCAGCGGCCTTGTCACCTGGATTTCTGTCTGGGTGATATTTAAAAGCCAAGTTGCGGTATGCTTTTTTTATTTCTTCTGTAGTGGCACTTTTTGAAACGCCAAGCGTCTGATATAAATCTTCCATCTGTTTCCTTTCTAATTTAAAAATATATATAATCGGGCTTAGTTACAATATGTTATTTAAATATAACAAAATATTTTTCCACCGTCATCTTTATTTTAAAGTTCATTTTATAATTACCCAAGTTGCACCATTTCCGCCCCAGCTTCTGTCTGGATGTCCTGAAGTTCCAAGCCGAGAATCTTGTTCTATGAAAGTCCTTACCATTGCCCCCAAGACAGGATCAGAGCCGTTGCTGTGATTTCCTTTTCCGTGAACAATAAGAATCTTTTTTAAATTACGCTTTTTGCTGTCAGTAACAAAATCATTCAGCTTGTCCCATGCTTCATCTCTTGTAAGACCATGCAAATCTATTCTAGCTTCAGGCTTCATGCTTTGTAGATATTCTCTGCTTTCCAAGCGGTGCTCTTCTGCCGCTTCATCTGCAATCTCATCTTTGTCTACAGTGCCGTAACGGTTAAGCCAAACTTCCATTGGGTTAGCAGTTCTTTTATTATCTTCTGCCATTAGTTCTTCAAAAGTGCGGTTTTGCTTTGCAGCTTCCTTTTCTTCTTTTGTAGGAGCGTTCAATTTTTTATGAGAAACTTGCGACTGTTTTTGTTTAGAGGAACTGTTTTTTTGTTCATCATTCCATTTATTTAAAATATCACCAAAGTCCATTTTGCGCCTCGCTGTTTTTATTTGCGGTTTTCTTATTGATGAATAATATACAACTTTGAGAATTTATTTTATATAGTAAACTTGAGATTCTTGAACCCAGCCATAAGTGTCGCTGTATTTTATATACACCCATTCACCTGCTTTTTTTTGTATTATAATACGGCTGCCTGGCTGAACAACAACACTAGAGCTTGCGGCTTGTTCTGGAATAGGGCTTACTATTCCACCGGCAAACAACGCATAATCTAAAGTTAATGGAATTCCAGAAACTACAGTTCCAACTAAAAAGACTGCGTAAAATGTAATTGCAATAACTGCAGGTCTAGTTTTTTTTAATACAAAAAGAATCACTGAAATTATCAAAAGCACAAGTGAACTTATAAGGAAAACTTTATACAAAGGTATGCTTGGCTCATTTTCACCAGGCTCTAGCCCTATCTCTTTTTCTGCTGATATTCTTTTTTCCACTACAGAATTAAAAGGAAAAGAATTTCGTTCAGCTTTTCTAAGTGTCAATATTTTCTGTGGATTTACAACTGATTTAACTTTTGCATTTGATTCATTCTGAATAGAAACTGGTTTTGTAAAAGCATAAGCAAAAACATTTTCATTTATTTTTGAATTCTCATTTTCTTTTTCTGACGGCATTACATTCACAATATAATTTTGCAAAGACAGATCGTATCTTTTTCCATTATATGCGGTCGCCACAATTTTTATATTAGGAAATTTTATTTTTCCTACAGAAAGCGGCTGCCATGAAAAAGATGCAACAGGCTCATAAGAAGGTGAGAAAGTAGTTCCTCTTGGCTGTCCTTCTGTAATTTCATATCTTTTCAATTCAGAAAATATTGAATTTTCAGGAAGCTCCCAGTCAAATGAAATAATCTGCACAGCATATTTTATGTACACAATAAATTTTAACTGCTCTCCTTCTATGCAAGTAATTTCATTTCCATTGTTCTCTTTGTTTTGAATGTTAATTGATAAAACAGGTTGCACTGTATTTAAATTTTCATAAACTGTTATTGGCTCAAAGCTAATTTTACAAGATTTATTATTTATAGAAACAGAAAGCTGCGGAGGTGTTATACTTCCTGTTTTTTTAAACTTGTACCACAGCTGAATCAACGTGCCTCTTTCTAGAGATGAAGAATTCTCTGGAATATATTCATCTTTATAAGATGAGACAAAACTAACACTTGAATTTGCAGGCTCTGTGTAAAAAGAAACTTGAGCAGGCGGAACGTTGGGAATTTTTAATACAAACTGAGTGGCTTCTTCTGTAAAACAAAATGAAGACTGTGGAACAACACGAAGCTCTGAATATGTTTGCTTTTGCTTTGCGAATAAAAAATTGTCTGTAAAAAAAAGAAAAAACACTAATAGAAAAATTAATAATCTTTGGAAGTGCTTTTTGTTTCTTGTTGTTGATTTTTCCATTGGTTTTTATCATTCTCCCTTATAGTATTGTATATTGCATTTTCCAGAGAATCATTTTCTAGTTCTGTTGATACAGAAAACATATTTTGATTTTCTGAATTTGCTTTTACCGAATTTTGTTGAAGCGAAAGTTCTAGATTTATTTTAGCATTTATATTTGTGCTGTCTATTTTTAACGCATCTTTAAAAAATAATTCAGCGGAATGGTAGTCGCCTTTTCTGTGTGCTATTATTCCTGAATTATACATAACAGCAAAACGTACACTGTCTGGTGCGTTTGGTGCAATCTGATCAAATCTTGCCAAAGCCGCATCAGTTTCATTTTGCATTAAATATGTTGAAGCAAGTCCATAAATGGCATACTCTTCATATTCCTGATCATTTCTTAGGCTTGCATCTTCTGAAGCTTGTAAAAAGCAAGCAACTGACTGCTGGTAGTTTTTTCTGTTCCAAGCAATTTTTCCTTGAAGAATAAGAGCGCCGTCATTAAATCTTCCAGAGCATCCTGCTAATAAAAACAAATTCACAAATATTAAGCTTACAGTCAACATTTTTCTTCTGTGAGATTTTATTGAAGTCCATTCGCTGAACACAAATGAGAAAATAAAAAATAAAATAGCAAGAAGTATAAAAAGGTTTTCTCTTTTTACACTTTGAACTTCATAAGCTATAACTTTATTTTGTATTGGCTGAACTGAATTTAACAAGAAATAAGCAGAGCCAACTTCAGAAGCATCTATAAATTTTGCTGTTGGCATAATAAGATTTTTTTCATGGAAAGAGTTTTTGTTTTGAACTTCAGCAATAACTTTTTCCATTTCTGCAGAACGTAGAGCAGTTTTTACAATTGTTTTTCCATCACCTGCAAGAACAGGAGTTTCCCTTTCTGATCCAAAGCCTATAATTGTTACAGGAATTCCAAACCTTACAGATTCATTTATAGAAGAAGCAAGAGAGCCTTCTGTTTCATCTCCATCTGTAAATAGCCATATTTGACCAGCAAGAGCTGACTGCTGTGGAAAAGAACTAAGGGCTGTTTTTATTCCACTTTCCAAACTTGTTCCTTCTGCTGTCATAAGATTTGGAGAAAGAGAATCTATTAAAGTTGTAATGCTGTTTTTATCTTCTGTAAGAGGAACTGCAACAATGCCTTGACCTTTTGCAATTACAACAGAAACACTTGTTCCGTCCATTCTTGAAAGAAGCTCCTCTGCGTAACTAGCAGCCGACTCTAAACGTGTCATTCCACCAGGCGCGTCTTTTGCCATCATGCTGTATGAAATGTCAAACACAAAGGAAACAGCTGTACCGTTTTTTTGAACAGGAATTAATTTTGTTCCCCAGGAGATTTCTGCACATGCTAAAATAAACATAACACAGGCAATGCTTCTAAGAGTAGTTCTTGTTATAAAACGTTTTTTTACATTTGAAATTGAATTAGTGTCCTTTTTATTTATATTCGCAAATCCAAATTTTCTAACCACTCTTTTATATTTTAAAATTGTAAAAGCAAGCGCAAACGCAAGAAATATGAGTCCGTAAAAAGCATAAGGTCTGCTAATAGTGAAATTCATTAAAACAACTCCTGTAAATATACACGCCGTAACAGCCATGCTAAAATAAAAAAAATTGCAGCAAATAAAAGTGCATAACTGTAAAATTCTTCATCATGGTTTCGAATATGATAACTTTGAACAACAGATTCCGTCTTATCAATTGTTCCAAGAGCCTGAGACAATGCATTCATATTTTCTACACTAAAAAATTTTCCGCCTGCTTCTAACGCAAGTTCAGAAAGAGAATTTGTATCATAATTTGAATCTAAAAACCCTGAATAAAGCTTGTTTGTTTTTGGATCAACATATTCCAAAGGGACAGTTCCTTTTGTACCAAGCCCTAAAACATAAAGAGAAATATTTTCTTTCTTAGCAAGTTTTGCCGCTGTATGCGGGTGAATAGAACCTGCGTTATTTTCACCATCTGTAATAAGAACAATACATTTTTTTGGGGCCTTTGAATTTTTCAAATGGTAAACTGCGCAACTCAAACCGTTTCCTATTGCTGTTCCGTCGCCCATTTCTCCTACAACAAGAGTGTCTAATTTTTTTAAAAGCAAATTTCTGTCTGTTGTTATAGGAACAACAACCGCTGCATCTTTTGCCATTTCAACAAGACCAAAAGATTCACCGCCGTTATTAGCGATCAAGTTTTTAATAGTCTGTTTGGCAGCGTCTAAACGAGTAGAATTTGATATATCTTTTGCAGCCATAGAAGGACTTATATCTACAACAAAAAGAATGTCAGTGCCTCTTGAAACATAAACTTTTTCTTGATGGTGGACAACAGGATCTGCATAAGCGGTTACTAAGAAAATAAAGCCGCACACTGTAAATACTTTTACAACCGTTGATATAAAATTTCTAAAAGATTTTTTCCATGTAAATTTTTCACCGTTCCAGTCACTAAGAATTAGAGGAAAAGTAATTCGTGAAAATATTTTTATTCTTCTTAAAAAATATAACGCTGGAATTAGTAAGAGAAAAAAGAATGCTGCAGGATTTTCGAAATCTATCATTTTGAAGTTTCCTCCATTTTCATTTCGTTCATCTCTTCCAGATCTGCATTTTCTGATTCAAAGGCATTTATTATATTTTCTGTTTCTGTAATAATGTTTTTTCTTTCATTTAAAAGAAATTGTGCCTGATGCGACTGGCTGGGTAGAAGCTGAGAATCTATTGAACCATTTGCATATTTTACATAGTCAGTTCTGCTAAAGAGTGCAGAAATTTTTTCCACCACACATTGCTGATTTCCTGAAAGCATATTTCCTGTTGCGCTTCTTATTTTATTAGAAATTTGAGGGCTTGGCGTAGAATGAAAATCTACTTCAAATCTGTATTCAAGATAATTTTTAATAATTTTTTGCCATTTGTTAGAGAACTCTGAGTCCATGATTTTTGTATTTTTTAATAGACTTCTAAGTTGTTTTTTTGTAGATTTTGCATTTCTTAAAAAGCCTGCATTTTCACGAAGCTCATAATACTTCTTAATTATTTTTGGAAGTTTTAATATGAAAAGCACAATTAAAATAACAACAATCAAAGATGCAATTATAAACGACCAAACAGTGTAATTTGTTCCAGGCACAGAAATAGGAGATGCAGGAGGCTTTAAAGTTGTAGTACCAAGACTTTCTGAAAGAGATGCAATTTTTACAGGTCTTAAGTCAATAAAAAATTTAGCAACCTCTTTATTGTCTAATAATAAATTTTCAGAATTAAACCTCTCTTTATTTACAGCTTCATATAAATCAAATGCGGAAAAATCAAGAACACCTGTTTTCCACGGAACAAAAGTCATTGTAAGAATGTAATTCAATTTATTTCTAGTAAGAGTAAGCGAAGAAATTGTACAGAAGTTTTTTTTATCTTCAAAGGCTTTTTGTGAAAAATCAAGAGCTATAGTTTCATCATTAACAGAAGATAAATCAGCCACGGAAAAAAAATCAATTGCGCTTCTAAAGAAAAATTGTATTTGTGCTGTGTCGCCAACATAGACATCTTTGGGCATTAGCACTTGAGCCAGCTGGTCATCAGAAGAATTATTCAACTTCGTAGAATTATTCAACTTCGTAGAATTGCTTTGTGCTGAAAGAAACAGAGTTTGGCATATAAAAAAAAATAAAATTAAAAGGAATTTTTTCTTCATCGCCTTTCCCTTGAATTAAAAAAATTTGTAAGTTCAAAAGCAACATCACTGTCAGTGCTTATTGTCAATGGAATTCCTCCATATTTAAGACATTCTTTTTTCCAAACAGCAACACGTTTTATATTGTCTTCACGCCAAGCAAGTCTTAATTGAACTGAGGAAGTGGGAATAACCTGAGTGTAATTTGTTTCTAAATCGCAAAAAGGAATAGAGCCAATTTCTGGCAGTTCGTCATCAGATGAATCTGTTATTCGTATTGCAACAACATCATGCTTGCCACAAAGCTGACCAAAAGGTTTTTCCCATAATGATGTTCTAAAGTCAGAGATAACCAGCACAAGCGTTCTTTTTTTTAGAAGTTTTAATGCTCCTTGAAGCGCGTTGTCTAAAGCTGAGCCATTCACTGTTACAGTCTGCTTTTTTGTAAGATTCTTTAACAGAAGAAGACTTTGATTTTGTCCAGCTTTTGGCGCAGAAGAAAAATGTATTGCTCCGTCAAATAAAACAGCGCCAACAGGACTAGTGTTTTGCTCAGATGCAAGAGTTAAAAGAAAGGCACATTCTATTGCAGTTTCAAGTCTTGATTTTTTACCAGAGCCTGTGGTCATAGAAGAAGACTCGTCTACAATTAGAAAAACATTAAGCTCCCTTTCTTCATCAAATATTTTTACAAATGGCTTACCCATTCGGGCAGTAACATTCCAATCTATTGAGCGAACATCATCGCCCCGCAGATATTCACGCACACCGCTAAATTCAATTCCGCGTCCGTAATAAAGAGATTTAAATGAGCCGCTTCGCATTCCTTCTGCAAGTTTTATTGAACTTAAATGAAGAAGAGATGCGCGCTTTGCAAGAGCATTGCGGTCTTCGCTAGAATGATTTTGCATTATGGAATTGGCATTAACTCAATTATTTTTGCTATCAAGTCGTCAGAGGTAACACTGTCAGCCGCAGCCTCATAGCTTAAAACAAGCCTATGACGTAAAACAGGAGTGGCTACAGACTGAACATCTTCTGGCAAAACAAAACTTCTGCCCGCAAAAAGAGCCGCAACTTTTGCGCACTGCAACAAAGCAATTCCAGCACGAGGAGAAGCACCAAATGTTATATAATGAAGAATATCATTTTGCTTGTTCGCGACAGACATTGTTGTATGCTTGTCCACCTTGCAGTTTGTCTGAGGGCGAGTGACGCTTACCAAAGAAACAATGTACTGAATAATTTTATCATCAGAAGTAACAGCTTCAACTGCTGCTCTACATTTTTGCAACGCTGCCGCAGAGAAAACTTTTTTTACAGGAATTAAATCTGCCTGTCCGTTTGTTTTTACAATTGACATTTCTTCTTCCGCTGTTGGATAAGGCACTGTAAGTTTTAGCAAGAACCTATCAAGCTCTGCTTCTGGAAGAGAATACGTGCCTTCCTGCTCAATTGGATTTTGTGTCGCTAGAACAAAGAACGGCTCTGGAAGTTTGTAAGTTGTTTCGCCAATTGTAACTTGACCTTCTGCCATTGCCTCAAGAAGCGCTGACTGCACCTTAGCAGGCGCACGGTTAATTTCATCAGCTAGCAAAATGTTTGAAAACACAGGGCCTTTTCTTACTGAAAATTTTCCTGTTGACTGTTCATAAATTAAAGTACCTGTAACATCAGCAGGCAGCAAGTCTGGAGTGAACTGAATGCGCTTAAAATCAAGACTTGAAATTTCAGCAAATGTTTTTACAGCCAAAGTTTTTGCAAGACCAGGCACTCCTTCCAAAAGAACATGTCCGCCTGTAAAAAGAGCAGTTAAAATGCCATCAACTATTTGAGCCTGCCCTACAATTCTTTTTGAAACTTCAGCATGACATTTTTGTATATAATCAACACATTCATCAAGCTCAGCCTTTGTAATTTTCTTATCCATATATTAACCCCATTTATATTCTTATTATCGGTATTTTTTGATATTGCAATATGAGTATAATGAAATTGATATAAAAAATAAACACAATACAAATTTGATATTATTAAAACCAACAAGTGCTATTCATTAATTATAAAATGCGTTTATATTTTCCTAATAATCGATTTTTATACTAAAAAGATGCATAAATATACACTTTTTATGCGAAAAATATTGACATTCAGAGCCGGTTTCAAGATACTGTCATCTACTATGTTAACACCATTAGCACAAGAATTGAATAAAACCCTTGAGGGTACAACGCCAGGCGCACTTCTTTCAAATTTAGGAGTCCGCCTTTATTTTCCAAAAGGTATTATTGCCCAAAGCGCAGAAGCTAAAAAATTAGGCAAAGTTGCAAACGGCACAATCGGCATGACTGTAATGAACGGTTCGCCTGTTGTTCTTCCTTCCATTCAAAAAAACGCACCAGACTTATCTGCACGCGAGCTTGTGGCTTACGCACCTACAGCAGGCAACTTAGATTTGCGTAATCTTTGGAAAGAAAAAATCATTTTAAAAAATCCTTCGCTCAAAGGCAAAAACTTTTCTCTGCCAGTTGTTGTTTCAGGCCTTACAGCGGGCATTTCTCTTTTAGCAGATTTATTTCTTGATGAGAAAAAACCTCTTCTTGCAGCAAACCCTTCTTGGGACAATTACATTCTGATTACAGAGGCTAGAAGAAACGCTGAGTTCAAGCAGTTCAACATGTTCAAAGATGAGAAGTTTGATTTTGACTCTTTTGAAAAAGCAATGCGTAAAGAAGCAAAGTCAGGCTCTGTACGTGTAATTTTAAACTTCCCGCAAAACCCATCTGGCTACAGCCCTACTTCAAGCGAAGCAAAAAAAATTGTCGCGCTTGTAAAAGAGCTTGCAGACAACGGCACAAAAGTAATGGTGTGGTGCGATGACGCTTACTTTGGACTAGATTTTGAAGATGATATAGAAAGACAGTCTTTGTTCGCATACCTTGCTGACTTAAGCCCTAACATTCTTGCAGCAAAAATAGACGGTCCTACAAAAGAAGATTTTGTTTGGGGATTCCGATGCGGATTTTTAACATTCAGCTGCAAAGGTTTAACTGACGAGCAGTACGACGCTCTAAATAAAAAGTTGATGGGCGCAATTCGTTCTTCCATTTCATGCTGCTCTACTCCGCCACAGTCGCTTCTTCTTCGTGCGTTCCAAGACCCTGCGCTTGAAGAGCAAAAGTATTTCTTCCGCTCAGTTCTTGAAAGAAGATACAAGCTTGTGAAGAACTTTGTAAAGACTCACAAGAGCAATAATTTGTATGCGCTTCCTTTTAACAGTGGATATTTTATGTCATTTCATTTGAATAATATTGATTCTGAAACATTAAGACAAAAGTTGCTTAATGAAAAGGGAATTGGTACAATATCAATTGATGAAAAAACATTACGTGTTGCATTCAGCAGCATTGACGAAGACAAAATTGAAACTGTCTACAATGCAATTTATGAAACTGCGGAGGAACTTGCGCGTGCTTAACGCAAAGTCTTTTACAATAAAGGCCGCCTGTTTTTTAGGAGCATTTCTAATTTTACAAGCGGCGCTTTTATTTACATCGTGTCACAAATCAAAAAAGCCAGTCATTATTTGGACAAGCTGCGCTGAATTTGCGTCTTATGTTGAGGAGTTCAACGCAAGCCAGGACAAGGCGCAGGCAGTTGTTGTTTATAAAAAAGAACCGGCACGCTCACTTCCACCTGCAAAAGATGAAGAAACTCCAGACATTATAATTGGACCGTGGCTTAAGAATTCATCAACAAGAAAATATTTTACTCCTGTTGATTACATGTTCTCTGAGCAAAGCATTAACAAATCTCTTTTTTACTCACAGCTGATTGATTATGGAAAAATAAATGAAAAACAATATCTTCTTCCAGTCAGCTTTAATCTTCCTGCTATTGTCTTTAAATCAGAAAATGAAAATCTAATGCCTGACAGCCATCTTATTACACTTGATGAAATAAAAACTGTTGCGGGAAATTTTAATCAGCAAAATGAATCTGGAGTTTATACAGCAATGGGATATGGACCTTCTTGGGACAAAAACTTTCTTTATCTTGTTTCTAAATTAGAAGGCGCATCTTACAGAGAAAAAGGAACAAGCTTTTCTTGGAATTCAAAATCAATGCTTGCTACAATAACTTACTTAAAGGATTGGACAACAGCAAGAAACACAAGCACGACGGCTGAGCAAAACTTTCAGTTCAAATATTTATATATGCCGGAATACAAACAGGTTTCTTCTAACAGATGCTTGTTTTCTTATATGACAAGTGATGAACTTTTTTCACTTTCTTCAGAAGAGCAAAGCGGACTTTCTTTTAGATGGATTCAAAAAGATAATACAGTTCCAGTTGATGATGATATTATAACAATGGGTTTGTATAAAGATTCAAAAAACACTAAAGACGCTGAAGTATTTCTTTCTTGGTTTACAAAAAGCACAACGCAAGAGTCTATTTTACAGCGCGCAGCTGACATGCACTTGGACAATATTACATTTGGAATTGCGAACGGATTTTCTTCTATAAAAACTGTCAATGAAAATATTTACCCTACTTACTACAGGCAGCTTCTTGGAAATATTCCAACAGGAAAATATATTACTACGCCAAACATTCTACCCTACAGATGGCCTAGTTTAAAAGAAAAAGTTGTCATTCCATTTCTTTCAGAAAGCACCAATATAGATTCAAGCGCAACTGTTGCTTCTCTAGAGACCCGAATTGCCGAATGGAGCAAGCAGTACTTCTAAACTTTTGTAAATGTTTTTCCGATAATATCATTGGAGAAACAAATATGTTTTCTAACGGTGTTTCATTAAATGCTTCATCTTACAAAAATCTCTTTACTAGTGGCAGCGGAACTTTATATGTTCCAGTAAGTCCTAGCGCTGTTGTTTACACTCAGTTCAGCCATGTTCGTGGAATGGCAAGCACTTCCAGCGAGGGCGGAGTTTCTGTTAATAAGATTAAGATTCTTAACACTTTAATTGACCAGCTTGTGAGCATGAAGACAAAGCAGACACTTTCTAAAAACCAAGTCGCAGAGCTTTCTGACAACCAGAAGGACGTTTTAATTAAGCAGTACCAAAAGCAAATTCAAACTGAAATAGAGCAGTCTGTTAAATCCGGTACATTCAGTTTTGCAGGACTAATGCCAGAACCTGGTGCAGTTGTAAATTTCAAAGCATAAACACATCAAAATAACAATCACATATATAAGTAACATACAGAAGAAACACACTGCCCGGCGGAGTGGAAAAATGCCAGGAGGGTCAATAATTCTGGTGGTAAAAGGCGGGCTGACCAGGGCGAAGTTGACACCTGTCACTTTTTCACTTCGCCGCATATACTGTTCTTGCTTAAAATAACATTTTTTAGTTTCGTTAAGTTTATGGTCTCAATGCTTTGTAATTTACACTCACTTACAAAAATAAAACATACAGAAGAAACACACTGCCCGGCGGAGTGGAAAAATGCCAGGAGGGTCAATAATTTATAAATATCTACGCCCACAAAAGCCACAACACAACCGCTGCTACTCCTGTTGTTATTACAGTAAAAGGAACGCCTACTTTTAGCCAGCCGGAGAACTTCATTGGGTAGCCTTCTTTTTTTACAATGCCCATTGCAACAATATTTGCGCTTGCTCCAAAAGGTGTAAGATTGCCGCCAAGACAGCTTCCAATTAAAAGAGCGAACATATATAGCTCAGGCTTTAGATTCATTGTTATAGCCATGCTTGAAGCTACAGGAAGCATTGCAATTATGTATGGAACGTTGTCCACAAATCCGCTTATTACAACAGACACAATTAAAATTATCATGAAGCCGGCAAACTTAGAACCGCCTGTAATCTTTGCAAGAAATTGGGCCAAATCTTCAAGAAGACCTGTTTCTTGAATTGCACCTATTACAATGAAGATTCCAATCAAGAAAAATATTGTTTCCCAGTCAAGCTCTTTAACAAGCTTCTTTGTTTCATCCTTTGTTTTTTTCTGGAGAAAGAAATACCAAAGCACACCGATAATTCCAAGAGCCAAGACATAAAGGCCGCTTGTATATTCAAAGCTAGTATGAATAAAAGAAACACCTGCAAGACCAAAAATCATTGCAAGAAGAAGTGCTAACGGAAACCATGAGATCACTTTTTCTCTATCAACAGAAACTTTATCTTTGCTTTGACGCGCAAAATAAAAATAGAAGAAAATACAGCCAGCTATCATTCCAGCTTGAACTATGAAAAATATAGAAAGAGTTCCTTGATGAACAAAGAAGTCATTGAAATTATAGCCAGCGTAGCTTGCAAAAATCATTGACGGCGGGTCGCCAACAAGAGTGGCAGTTCCCTCAAGATTGCTCATTACAGCAAGCCCTATCATAAAAAATGTAGGATTTATTTTTAATTTTTTGCAAAGCGCAAGTGCAATTGGCGCCATTACTAAAACTGTCGCAACATTTTCTACAAAAATTGAAATAATGCCAGTCATTGCAAGAATGGCAATTATTGCAAAGCCAGTGCTTTTGCTGTGCGCAACAATATTATCAGCAATTCTTGCAGGAACATTTGAATAAATAAAAAGCGCAGCTATAATCATGCTGCCTATGTAAATCATTAAAACATTCCAATTTATAATATCAGTAAAAGAATGTGTAAACGCGTACAAATGTGCAGGAACAGAACTTACAGAAGCCATAACATCTTCTGGCAAATCAAAAACTGCCCCTGGAAAAATCATACCAAAAATAATTACAAGAACAGCTGCTATTGTTGTAAACCAAATTTTTTTATCTTGAAACACAATAACAAAAGCGTACATTAAAATAGCAATACCTAAAACTATCCACTTCATATTTTCCATTACATAATCCTTACTACTAATTATAATATCTTTTAAAGATAACAACAGTATAAACTTTTGTCAATTTTTTTATATTGCATTTCTTTTTTATTTAAAATATCTTGCGCTTAATGCGTCCGCAAATATTTCAGCTTTTCTAAAAGTTTGAATCATAAGCGGCACAAACAAAGGCAGAAGTTTTTTTATTTTTTTTAAGCCCTTCACTTTTCCCAATCCGCCGCGCACAAGCTGTGTCTTTATAATGTTGCAGGCTTCTTCTATTAAAAGAGGAATGAATCTAAAAATAATTCCAACAACCAGCACGGCATATCTTACTGGAATTTTTATAATTGACAGCGGCTTTAAGAGTGAGTCCAGACCGTCTAAAATTTCACGTTCGCTTGTTGTGTGAATAAATGTTCCTATTGAAAATACAGCGGAGGCGGTTCTTAAAATCATGCACACAACTAATTTTATTTTAGAATTGCTTATTGTAAATATTCCCCACTGCACTAATAAATTTTCTCCTTCGCTTGCTGGAAAAAACAAAAACTGGAACAATGCAAAAAGCAAAAGCCATGGAAAAAGTTTTACAAAAGCAAACAATGTGTTTTTTATGGAATATTTTGAAATTAAATTATATGCAACACAAAGCGCTAGCATTATTGCACAAAGGTAAAGCGGACGCACTGCTAAAGAAGAAATGAACAATGTTAAGAACAAAATATATTTTAAAACAGGCGGCATAATGCTTACCAAAGATTTTTTTATTACAGGTGGTGCCATAAATGAATTAGAAACTTTTTGCAAAGAGGAAATCATTTCTGAATTTTCAAGATGCGCTTGTTCTTTTAATTTTTCTTGATTATTATTTTCAAACGAATCATTTTTGATTTCATTTGAAGTAAGCTCTTCCCATGAGATTTGTTCGTCAGCAGACTGCGCTTCTTCCATTCTGTGGGTTGTAAATAAAACAGTCTTGCCTTCTTTTGCAAGATTCCGCAATGTTGTAATTACAGCTTTTCTTGATTCAGGGTCAAGTCCCGCTGTTGGCTCGTCAAAAAGCATAATGTCACTGTTTAACGCTATGATACCTGCTAATGATAATTTTCTTTTTTCACCGCCGCTCATAAAAAAAGTCTGACGTTCGGCAAAAGTTTCAAATGGCAAGTCTGCAAGAGCCATGGATTTTTTAACACGCTCTAATAATTTTTTACCAGACACACCTTTGTTTCTTGCTCCAAACGCAACATCGTCTGACGCGAACTGTTCAAACAAAGCCGCTTCACTTTCTTGCAAAGACAAAACTGGGCGCTCTGTAGAAAATAATTTTCCACTGCTAAATGATTTTAGTCCCGCTAGACATTCAAGCAATGTTGACTTTCCGCAGCCGCTTGGTCCAGTCAATGAAGTAAGAGTACCTTTACGAAGTGAAAAAGAAATGTTAGTAAAAACTTTCAGCTCTGGATATTCAAAAGAAATATTTTTTGCGCACAAAGTTGTTTCATAATTTTCATCATCAATTTTTTTTGCAGCGATTTCTAATTTTGATTTTTCATTTTGCAAGTCTTTATAAAATTTTTCATCGCAGAATATTTCATCAACTAAATTTATGTTTTCTTTAAATGATAATGTTGCGCCGTCAAAAACAATTTCACCTTTGTTAAGAACAACAACTCTGCTGGCATTAAGCGCTTCATCTTTGTCATGAGTTACTTGAACAACAGTGTGGCCTTTTCTATTCCAGTCTTTTACTAAATCAATAATTTCTTTTCTTGAGGACGGGTCAAGCATTGCTGTCACTTCATCAAGAATCAATATGTCCGGAAAAAGCGCAAGTATTCCGCTTAACGCCAAACGCTGCGTCTGCCCTAAAGAAAGCTCAAATGTTCTTGAAGAATATTTATCAATAAGTCCTGTAACAGAAAGACATTCCATTGTGCGAAGTTCAATTTCTGACTTTGACATTTTCAAATTCTGCGGACCAAAAGCAGTGTCACGTTCCACAACACCCGCAATAATTTGTTCCTTAGGAGTTTGAAAAACAATTCCAGGCAGCACATTTTCTTCTATATAATAAGTGCCGGCATCTGGCTTTATAAAGTTCGCGATAATTCGTGCAAGAGTGCTTTTGCCAGAGCCGTTAGTTCCAATAATTGAAACATATTCGCCTTTCTCAATTTGTAAATTTATATTTGCAAGAGCAGGTGTTGTTATTTGAGAATAAGTGTAGCTGGCGTTTTTTATTTCAACTAAAGGCATTGCGCTATACTACACTTTTTTTTTATGTTCCTCAAGTTTTACAACGTTGCATTGTGTCAATAAAAATGGTAGATTTAGACAACAAATTACTGCGCTGAAAGCTTGAAATAAATTCACCCGACAGCAAAGGATTATTATATGGATAAAAATATTCAGCTTTATTCTATTCTGGGAAAACTATTTTCAGAACACACACTTTCTTTTGCAGAATACTGCGCTCTTATTGACTGTAGAAATTCTATTCTTCCAATTGATAAAAACTTTCTAGACAAATTTCAAATCAATCACTCTGGAGCATTATCATCAAATGAAATTTCTGTATGCGCATTATGCAAATTATATGCTAAAAAAATTGCGATTTCTGTTTATGGCAACAAAGTGTTTATACGCGGGCTTGTTGAATTTTCAAACTACTGCAAAAACAACTGCTACTATTGCGGCATAAGGGCAGAAAATTCAAACGCAGAAAGATACAGGCTTTCTAAAGAGCAAATAATAGAATGTTTTGACAAAGGCTACGAGATTGGTTTTAGAACACTTGTTATTCAAGGCGGCGAAGACTTATTTTTTTCTGATGAAATGATTGCCGATATTGTTCGTTCAATAAAAAATCTTCATCCTGATTGCGCGGTAACACTTTCTCTTGGAGAAAAAGAATTTGAAATATACAAGCTTTGGAAAGAAGCAGGCGCTGACCGTTATCTTTTACGTCACGAAACTGCGAGCGATGAGCATTATAGAAAACTTCACCCATGCTCACTTTCTCCAGAACATAGAAAGCAGTGCCTTTGGAATTTAAAGTCGCTAGGATTTCAAACAGGCGCGGGCTTCATGGTAGGCTCACCTTACCAGACAACGCAAAATCTTGCGGAAGATTTATTATTTCTAAAAGATTTAAATCCAGAGATGATTGGCATAGGTCCGTTCATTCATCACAGCCAAACTCCTTTTAAAAATATGAAGGACGGCTCTTGCGAAGAAACTTTATTTTTGCTAAGCGTGCTTAGGATTATGTTTCCAAATGTTCTTCTTCCTGCAACAACAGCGCTTGGCACAATTGAAAGCGACGGCAGGGAACAGGGCATTCTTTGTGGAGCAAATGTAATAATGCCAAACCTTTCTCCCGTGCTTCACAGAAAGGACTATCTTCTGTACGACAATAAAATCACAACAGGCGAAGAGGCCGGAGAAAACTTGCGTCTTTTAAAAGAGAGCATGAATAAAATTGGATATGAAATTGTCGTTAGCAGAGGCGACTTTAAGAAATAAAAATTAAAACTTGATGCCACTTCAAAATACAAGTGACACTTTTTAATTATAAATCAAAAGTGCAGACAGCAAAAGTTCGGGTGCCACTCTCGCCCCGTTCAGCCCGCCATTACTGCAAGAGCCGCGGCCGGTCCTGAACTTTTGATGGCTGCACGATTACTTAAAATATAATATTTGTTTTTTTTTGAGGTGACATAAAATTGTAAGGGGTTACAAGGAGCATATTATGAGCATGGAAGAAACACCACGTTCTTCGCGGTTGCACATTGGAATTTTCGGCAGAACAAACAGCGGGAAATCTTCACTTCTAAACGCTTTGACAAATCAGGACTTCGCAGTAGTAAGTTCTGTTGCAGGAACAACAACCGACCCAGTTTACAAAACAATGGAGATTCACGGAATAGGTCCTGTTGTTTTTATAGACACAGCGGGCTTTGACGACAAGGGCGAGCTTGGAAAACAAAGAATTGAAAAGACAGAGGACGCTCTAGAAAAAACAGACGTTGCACTTGTTGTGTTTTCTCCAGATTCAAATTTAGATTTTGCTGATGAAAAAAAATGGCTTGCGACTTTGCAAAATGACAAGACTCCTACAGTTTGCGTTTTAAATAAATGCGACACTTTAAATGAAGAGCAAATAAAAAGCACTTCTTCTTTAATAGAAAAACTTTCAAATGAAAAGCCAATTTGTGTCAGCGCAAAAAACAAAGACGGCATGGAAAAAATTCGTGAAGCTATAATCCGCAAAATGCCAGAAGACTTTACTACAAGGACAATCACTGGGAACCTTTGCAATGAAGGCGACACTGTTCTGCTTGTTATGCCACAGGATATTCAAGCTCCAAAAGGCCGTCTTATTGTGCCAGAAATGCAAGTTACTCGTGAGCTTCTAGACAAGAAGTGCATTGTTCTAAGCTGTACCGCTGACAAGATTGATGAAACTCTTGACGCGCTAAAGGAGCCGCCGCATCTTATTGTAACAGACTCTCAGGTGTTTAAACTTGTGTATGAAAAAAAGCCCGCAAAAAGTTTGCTCACTTCATTCAGCATTTTAATGGCAGCAAACAAGGGCGACATAAAATCTTACATAGAGGGAGCAAGCGCAATAAGCACACTTACTTCAAAGAGCCGCGTTTTAATTGCAGAAGCATGCACACATGTTCCGTTAGCAGAAGACATTGGGCGTGAAAAAATTCCAAACCTTCTTAGAAAAAAAGCAGGAAAAGATTTGCAAGTTGATATTGTTAGTGGAAGCGACTGGCCAAAAGATTTAGCAAAGTACGACTTGATAATTCACTGCGGTGGCTGCATGTTCAACAGAGCGTACCTTTTGAACAGACAGCACCACGCAGCAGAAGCAAATATTCCTATGACAAACTACGGTATAGCGATTGCGTACATGAATGATATTTTGTCAAAGGTTTCTATTCCACAATAACACATCAGAAGAACTCCCAACGGCGGCAACGTATTGGAACCTGCCGCGGCTCTTGCGATAATGGCGGGCTGAACGGGGCGAGAGTGGCACCCAATGCGTTGCCGGCCGATGAGCTTACTTTTTTTTATTATCAGAATCATATTAATAAAATATTATTCATGTAGCTTTAGAGGACAAAGTTGACAAGCTTAATTGCGGCTACTGGGCAGACTTCGTGGCAGCAGAAACAGTGGATGCAGTTTTTTCTTTCTACAACTACCCGCTTCTTGTTTTTATAAGGGATGAATTTCAAGACATGGGGCGGGCAAATTTCAACACACTTGCCGCAGTTAATACATTTATTCTTTATAAATTTAGGAGACTTTCTCATAAATGGAGCTGCAATTTTATAAAGCCACCTTGGAATAATCCCTGCCTGATTAAAACTTGTTGAATCATTTACAATTTTAAAACTCTTTGGCTTAACTTCTTTTGGAGAAGCACCGACATATTTTATTTCAGATAAATCATCAAGCCAAATTTTTCTGTTCAATGCTTCTTTCAAATAAATTACATTTTCTGGTTTGTAGCCAACTATTGAAGAGCAAGCGCAATCAAGAGCAAGAATATTTTTACTAGAAGCAAGGAACCCTAATTGAATAGGGTCGCCATTGCCAGGTCCGCCTTTACCTTCCATGCCAACAACAGCATCTATGATTGCATACTGAGCTTTGGCCGCAATATTCAAGTCAACTATAAATGATGAAAAATCTTCACGCTTAGGAAATCTAAAATGAGTCTGAGCTTTTTTTAAACCAACAACAAGTCCAAATAAATTTTTCATAGCGCCGGTGTAACACATAAGTTGATGTGATTTTAATTTTGCAACAGAGACAACTACATCTACTTCAAGAAATGGTTTTGCAAATTCAAAGCTCTTTACTATTTTTCCATCTTCGCAATTTACTGTCGCACATTCGTCAAACGGAACCCACTTGCCGCCATTGTTAATCACTTGGTCATAAGTTCCAACAGTTTTTGCAGCAAGCGTAGAGTTAGCAGTTGCAGGAGATTCCCCTACAATAACATTTGCACCGCGAGCAACAAACGCTTTTACAACAGCGCCAACAACAACAGGGTGAGTGCAAACAGCGGCCTCTGGCTTTTTTGGAGAAAGCATATTTGGTTTTATTAAAACAGTTTTGCCTTTTACTTCCGGAGGTGGCTCAAGCTCCAGTAATTTTTCTATAGCGTCATATACTTTGTTAAAATCATAGTCGCTGCATTTTTGAATTGCCACAGTTGCTTGTTTTGTCATAAATATTTTCCTTGCAAGTATTGTAGCTGATTTTTTAATTATTGTCGCTTTATTTTTTCACTATCACATCATAAATAGAACAAAAGCATACGCCTAAATTAAGCCCAACGGAGCAGTAAAAATAAGGATTAAAATTTGTTATTGAATCAAGCTCTACTCCAGTTTCTATTGATATGATTTTTGGAAGCAGCGGATATTCAAGGCTTGAAAAAGGCTCAAAGCTTCTTACACACCAAGCAAGCTGCACTCCGCCAGCCAACTTCAGCGTTCACAAGAAAAAGCGAATTCATTTTAAACGGAAAGCTAACATCTGAATTGCTGTTATTTGTTTTGTCATATTCAAGACCAACACGGCAAGGGCTTAAAGAAGCGTAAATATTTGTATTGTTCTCAACAAAATAAAAAATGCCTATGTCCATATTAAATCCCGCATCCCAAGAATCAGTATTCTTTATTCCTTCAAATGAGAATTTTCCAACGTCCTAGAAAGGACTAATCTGCGTGAATCCTTTGGCAATAAACGCCGCAAAAATAAGTGTTAAAATAAATTTTTTCTTCATAAACTTCTCCGTGTTATTCAAATCTAAACTCTTTATTTTTAAAGTCAAGTTGTAAACGTCGAGGTATAGAAACATCCGCACAAATTAATACCTACTCATCGTGCCACAAGAAACTCGTAACGGCTGTGAACTTGCACCGATTTCTTGAGATGATTCTTTTACAGACGATTCAACTTTTACGTTTTATTTTCTTCTATAAAGAACTATTATTATTTAGTCCAAGTACAGACTGGTCGTACATAATTACAGCTTTTTTATAGTTGTACTCACGCAAATACAGGAACATGGAAGAACTCAGACAAAACGCAAAACCTATATCATTACAACCACTCTTAATATCTTTATCAGTAATAAAAAATGATGATACAATGCCAGTAACACCGGCAATGCAAAAGCTATAAAACAATACATTATTAATTTTACTTTTCTTTACATATCTCTGACTGTCCACATTGCTTTCCAATATTTTGTTCATGTCCTTTACAGAAATTTCCTGTCCACTGTAAAAATCGAACCATTGAGACATCTTCCCTGATGGGTTAAAGCCAAAGAACGGAACAGAAAAGTCAACTTTAGGATTTTCATTTATCTTAGAATCCTTTTCTTCTCCGAATACAAAGGCCGCGCATAATAACAAATTTAAAACCACTAATAATTTTCTCTTACTCATATTTTCCTTCCTTAATAAATTTAAATGCAAATAGCTTGTTTTACAAGTTTTTACACAATAATCTCTCCATCAACATTCATCATTTAACGCAATTTTTTTCTTTATAACGAACATCCTTATTATTTAGTACTTTGCAATTACTCCACATGACAACTTAAAGTAGTATCTAATTGTTCAACACCCATCATGTATCCACTAGTTTTATACAATGCACCAATTTGTAATCCAATTTTATTCCCTCTAAATTAAATTCTAGTATCTGATCACTAAGCCAACATTTACTTTTACATCCGTTAAACATGAATCATACATATATTGTGATATACCAACTGTTACAAACCAAAAATAGAAGTAGAAATCTATTTCAATATCACCTAATGAGAATATTTTTTGCAAAAAAAACAAGTTTTATACAAACACCCCCAGCATTTATAGCTATAAATAAAATCTTTTGCTTCTTTTTTTAATAAAAAACCGAATTTTGTAATAAGTAAAAGATTATACTCAATTTATTTCTTAGTAAACATAATAGATTTTGTTTACAACTAAACCTCTTGACAACAAATTTAGATATTTATATATTTAGATAATCGTCTAAATATAACAAGGAGCAAACATTGAATGATATATGGGAAGCTGTCGCAGATAAATCACGCAGACAGATTCTAAGCATGTTAAAAAAGAAGTCTATGACGGCAGGAGAAATAGCTGAACACTTTTCAATGAGCAAGCCTTCTATAAGCCATCATCTTTCTATTCTTCTTTCTGCAGGGCTTATAACTGTTGAGAAGGAAGGACAGAACAGAATTTATTCTGTTAACATGACGGTTGCGCAAGAGCTAATTGAGCTTGTGGCAAAAATGACAGAAAAAGAAAATAAAAGGAGCAAGAAGTAATGAAAGAAAAAAATCTAAAAGAAAACACCAGCAATGAAAACAAAACCTCCGACCTTAACAAAGGTTTCCCTTTTTGGC
>JBAXYY010000007.1:0-32353 GCA_041670585.1 Treponema sp.
ATGTTGATTTCAACCAGCTATTCTGGATACTAGATATATAGCATTTTCCGTGCCAACTTTTTAATTTGTTAAAAATATAGAGTTTGCCTATTGTATAATTTTTTATTATATTGAATTCAATGAGTTTTTAGCGGTTTTTATAAAATTTTGCTTTAGTTTTTGCAGTATTTATTCACTTTTTTAACGATTTTTCTTTACTTTTGGACACATTTTTATTATTTTGCCGAATTTTGTATCATTTTTCCCCACGGCAACTTTTGTTATTCTCAATTTGGGCTATTTTGACCCATTCTTTTAGAGATTTACAAATAATCGCTATATATTTTTATTGATTTAGGATAAAATTATACTAAGAAATATTTAGTATACAAAATAATTTTACTTATGGAGAAACAACATGGAAAACACATTTATAGACACACTTGTTTCAAGAAGAAGCGTTCGCTCTTATTGGAAAGAGCAAATAAAAAAAGAAGAGCTTGATGAAGTTCTAAAGGCTGGATTGTAAGCGGCAAGCGGCATGGGCAACCAGTCAGCAGTTTTTGTTGCGGTTCAAGACAAAGCATTACGCGACAAGCTTAGCAAAATGAATGCCGATGTGATGAAAAATATACAGGACCCTTTCTATGGCGCTCCAACAGTAATCGCAGTTCTTGCGGACAGCACAATACACACTTGGCAGGAAGACGGCGCTCTTGCAATTGGCAACATGCTGGCAGCCGCACATTCGCTAGGACTTGGCTCCTGCTGGATCCACAGGGCAAGGGAAATTTTTGACAGCAATGAAGGAAAGTCTTTGTTAAAATAATGGGGGCTTTCTGAAAACTACAAAGGTGTCGGTTTTTGCATTTTAGGTTATATTGATAAAGAAGCCCCAGCACCCGTACCCCGCCGTGAAGGCAGAGTGATTTACAAATTGTAAAGGATAAAAAAATTATAATTGGAACTTTTTCATTTTTGAAAGAAAATGAATAAAAGCATTGGGGCGGTGCCACTGAGAAATACCTGCACAAACGAAGTGCGGAAGCCGTTTCTCAAGTGGTGCCGACTCAATGCTAGAATTATAATTGCAACCATGAAAAAGTTACAGTTATAATACAATTAAGGATAAAAATGAAAGACGCGTTTGTTTCTGTAAAAACTGATGAATCATCTCCAAAGTGGACTAAATGTATAAAAAGAGAAAACTCACTTTACAGCCGAGGCAACGACATACGAAGTGAATTTGAAAGGGACTACACCCGCCTTCTTCATTCATTGGCATACCGCCGCTTAAAGCACAAGACGCAAGTGTTCTTTGCGCCTCACAACGACCATATATGCACAAGAATGGAGCATGTCAGCCACGTTGCAAGCGTAAGTTCAACAATAGCAAAATACTTAGGGCTTAACCAGGAGCTTACAGAAGCAATTGCAATTGGACATGACATAGGGCATGCGCCTTTTGGCCACACCGGCGAAGATATTTTAAACTCACTTATGATGCAAGATTCCGCTATAAACGCGCCAAAGAAATTCTGGCATGAACGCAACAGCCTATTCTTTGCTGACTACATAGAAACTCTTCAAGATCCAAACGGCATTGAAAAAAACTTGGACTTGACTTACGCCGTAAGAGACGGCTTAATATGCCACTGCGGAGAAATAGACCAGCAGGGAACAAAGCCCAGGGAAGATGCAATAGACCTTTATTCAATAAAAAGACCTGGAGTTGTGCAGCCTTACACGTGGGAAGGTTGTGTTGTAAAAATAAGCGACAAAATAGCATTTCTTGGACGCGACATAGAAGACGCACGTTCCTACCACATTTTGGACATGGGCAGCTACAGGCAGCTTAGGGAAATTGTAGCAAGCACTCTTGGTTTTGGGCCAAACAAAAAGGACAGCACTCACACTACAAGCGGTGTCCACAGAAGCGGACGCGCAGTTAACACAACAACTTTAATTAACGACTTGATTGTTGACTTGTGCGAACAAAGCACTCCAGAAAAAGGCATTTGCTTTAGCCAGCCATACTTTGAATTTATTAAGGAGCTAAAGCAGTTCAACTTTGCAAATATCTACAACCACTGGCGGCTTGTTGAATTCCAGAAATACGCTTCAGAAGTTCTAGGCTGCATTTACCGCACACTTATGAAGACACAAGTTTACGCTCAAAGCGGAAGAATTTCCCAAAGCCTTAGAAACTTTCCGTCACTGTGCAAAACATTTGAAGACTGGCTTATTAAATATACAAACTACGCTCCAGGCAACGACACTGACAGAAAGCACACACTTCACTACGACACAAAGCAAGTGTTTAACATAAACGAGTGGGACAGCTACCAAAAGTGCGTAATTGAATACCTCTCTGGTATGAGTGATCAGTATGCAATTAGTTGCTTTGAGGAAATCATTTCTTTCTAAAGCAGGTGATTCTAACACGAACAACAAAAAACGGTAAGCGCATGGACAAACTAGAAACGCAGCACAGCGACTGCCCCGTACTCTTCTGTAGTCACAACAGGATAAAACGACACTGAGGAAAATTTTGCAGCCGCTGTAGACTTGTCTTTTTTCTCAATATTATGATGGACAACAGGCAGCACAATTGACGCAATATTATTTGCAACAAAACAACCTAGTGTAATCCAGGCGCAAGTTTCCATTTTATTAGCATTAGCATTCCAATCGCAGCTCCACTCATTTTCATCAGACACATTTTTTAATATATTCTTATCCCAAAACAAAACACAATTCTGAACAGCGTAATAAGCAGTAAATCCAAGCGCCGTGTCCTGTCCTAGTTTTGCAAAAACAAGCCCCACTCCGCCCCAAGTGTCGCCCTGCTTAAAAGACCCTGCCCCGCACTTAAACGGCAGAACAGTGCCGCTCATGTTCTTCAAAATAAACGGCATTACTTTTTCATTAGCCTTAGTAACAGCATCGCTTTCCGCGCTAGAATTAGCATCATTATAAACACCCAAGTCGGCAACAGGTTCGTCAGGATTCATTTGGTCAACTTCCGCTGAAAAAACAAAACTACAACAAATAGAAAAGATTGAAATTAAAATAATTAACTTTTTTTTATTATTCACGTCTTCACCTCTAAACTTATTAAACATCTGTTACTTATAAACAACAATACCACAAAAGCGGGTCCCATCGACGGCAGAAAAGGAAAGGTCTTCCCACGACAGTAGCCGCGTACCTCTCCTTTTCTGACTGCGTCCCACTTTTGTGGTATTCAATCATTTTAAAATAAATATTTAATCAGTCTCAAATACTTATGGGAGCCTCTAAAAACTTCAGATTTTAGAGGCAACTTTGAAAATGCGATGTTCTAAGTCGCGCTATTACAGCGACTTAAAACTCGCAGGCATCTCTGAAAAATCCTTGAAAATGAGTTTTTAGAGATGCCCCTATTTATTCTATTTATTATGCGTTTAAAAGCGCCGCGAAATCTTTTGACGTGAAGTGCAAATCTTCCGCGACTTTTGCCGCAGGTCCTGACTCGCCAAAGCGGTCTAGGCAGAACAAGTCTTTCTTGTTAGAAACAAATCCTTCCCAGCCCATGCGGGTGCCTGCTTCTGCAACTACAACGCGTTTTGTTTTTCCAATAATTGTCTGTTGGAATTCATCTGGCTGAGACTCAAACAGTGTGCGGTCAAGAACAGAAACAACTCTGATTTTTTTACCGCTAACAAGTTTTGCTGCGTCAAGAGCCATGTCAACTTCGCTGCCAGTTGCAAGAACTGTAATGTCTGGAGTGTCGCCGCCTTTCTGAACTATATAAGCGCCTGCTTTTACCGTGTTCTTCCAGTCAGGGTCGTCTTTTTCATATACAGCCAAATCTTGGCGAGTGAAGCACATGCAAACAGGGTGGTCTTTGCTAGAAAGCGCCATCTCCCATGCTACCTGTGACTCTTCTGCGTCACCTGGGCGAAGAACCTGCACATTTGGAATGCAACGAAGCGCGCTGACAGTTTCAATAGGCTGGTGGGTAGGTCCGTCTTCTCCAACATAAATTGAATCATGTGTAAAGACATAGATGTTTGGAAGTTTGCTCAAAGCCGCAACTCTTAATGAAGGGCGAAGATAGTCGCTGAACACAAGGAATGTTGCGCCAAAAGCCCTAAGTCCGCCGTGCAAGTTTATTCCGCTCATAACCTGGCTCATTGCGAATTCACGAATGCCATATTCAATTGTGCGCCCCTTTCTGTTTGAAGGAGAGTAAGTGCCGTCGTCTTTATTAACTTTTGTCTTGTTAGGTCCCTGCAAGTCCGCCGAACCTCCAACAAGCCATTCGTAACGGTCAGCCATGCAGTTCAAGCTTTTGCCGCTTGCTCCACGAGTTGCAAGTTTGTCTCCAACTTTGTAGCTAGGAGAAGCAACTTCTGCAGTCTGAGTCTGGTTGTAGTAAGCATCCCACTTTTTGCGAAGGTCAGGATTCTCTTTGCTCCAAGCGTCAAATTCGTTCTGCCAGTCTGCTTCCTGTTTTGCAAGCTCAACTCTTTTTTCTTCAAAGAATTTATATGCCTCTGGAACCACGTAGAAGTCCTTGTCTGTAGGAAGCCCAAGATTTTTCTTTGCTTCAATTACGCCTTCCACTCCAAGAGGCGCGCCGTGAACATCAGCATTGCCTTCTTTTGGAGCGCCCTTTCCAATAATTGATTTTAAAATAATCATTGTAGGCTTTTCATCTTGAGACTTTGCAATATTCACCAAGTCGGCAATTTCACCAACGTTGTACATGGAGCCTTTTAAAACAAGCCAGCCGTAAGACTCGTAGCGCTTCTGAATGTCGTCTGTGAAAGTAATATCTGTATTTCCATCAATAGAAATTTTATTTTCATCATAAAATGCAATAAGCTTGTTAAGCTTCAAGTTGCCGGCCAAAGAGCAAGCCTCAGAAGAAACGCCCTCTTCAAGACAGCCTTCGCCAACCAAAGTGTAAGTGTAGTGGTCAACAATTGTATGCGCCGCTGTGTTAAAACGAGCCGCCATCATTGTCTCTGCAATAGCCATACCTACAGCAAGAGCAATGCCCTGCCCTAAAGGTCCGCTTGTATTTTCAACACCGTCTGTCATTCCATATTCTGGGTGGCCTGGACATTTAGAACCAACCTGGCGGAAGTTTTTTATATCATCAAGGGAAACTTTGTAGCCCGCAATATGTAGAATTGAATAAAGCAGCATTGAGCCATGTCCTGCAGAAAGAACAAACCTGTCGCGGTCAGCCCATTTGCTGTCCTTAGGATTGTACTTCATAACATCGCCGTATAAAACAGCGGCAAGCTCGGCAGCTCCAAGAGGAAGCCCCGGGTGTCCAGAATTTGCTTTTTGAATTGCATCCATAGAAAGACTACGAATAGAAAGTGCTGTTGCTTCAATACCTTTTGTGTTCATAAAAACTCCTTATAAACCGCCTAACAAGCGATTCTAAATATAATGTATTATTTTGATTTTAATGAAAATCAGTAAAATATACTATCAATAAATAACAATATTTATCAACTTTTATTATTATATTAAATTCCTGCTTTTTTTATAGCTAAAAGCAAATCATTTTCAGAAGGTTTAGATTCTAGAACTTTACGAAATTCGACATCTCTAAAAAGCCGTGCTAATTCCGAAAGAACCTGCAAGTGAGTCTGTGTAGAACTAGAAAGAAGAACAAACATTACATAAACTTTTCTACTGTCTGGAGCCTGCATATCAAAAGGTGTTTTCAAATAACAAACCGCAAGCCTTTGATCTGAAGAGTTTTTAATTATTGGACGGCGCGGGTGGGGAATTGAAATGCCATTGCCCACCGCCGTGCTAAGAACTTGCTCACGAGAAAGAAGCTCTGTGCAAATTGAGGAAGGATCATAATTTTCAGGAAGTGGTATTAAGTTGCATATATTTTTATAAATTTCATTTGGATTGCAGCCTTCTACGTTGTAATGCACACCGCCAACATGAATCAGCTCACATAAATCAAAACCAGTCATCATTTTTTTATCCTCCAGAACTACTGCTTCTTAACAATTTTGAATTGATTTCTTTTTTGTTCAGAAACAGCATATCTTAATTCATCTGCAATATCTTCAAAATTCATTCTCATACCATCAAGCGAAAGTAAAATAGCCTCGGACTCTTCTTCCACAGAATTATCGCTTGCAACAGATTCAAGAATTCTTGTTAGATGACTGTATAACTGGGAAAGTATGACAAGCTCTTGCTGCGGATAATTTTTTAGATCAACATTGGAAGTGTCTATTTCGTAAACAAGAAAAGAAACTTTTGTATATAAATCTAACGCCTGCTGACGAACATTGCCTAAAGTCTGATCCGCAAACCAATTATAATCACGGCGAAGTATAGCATTTCTTTCTTCCAAGTGCAAGTTTATTGACTTTAGCTCTTCTTGTGAAAAGTTAATTTCTTGTGGATAGATTTTTTTAACAAGAGAATTTTTATCTTCTGACTTACTGTAAAACATGTCTAAAATATATTGGTCAAACACAAAATCTGGAATCATATAGAAGGATGATTTTTGAACATTCATTTTTGCAGCCGCTTTTCCTACAAATTCCATTTGAAGTTCGTTCCATTTACCAACTGCAGGAACTTGCTCGCCCTTGTTCCACAAACGTGTCTCTACTCCAAAATATTCTATGCCAACTTTCTTTGCGTTTTTATTAAGATACTCTTCAACAGAACCGCAGTATGGCACGCAAAGAGTCTTTCTGTTTTCAAAAAAGACATCCGCAAGCTGCTCTTCAATTGAGCTGCACGGGCCTATTGTATTGAAACTGTCTAAAAGTAGATTTTCAAAATCACCGTACCACTGCAATCTCTTTTCACCAATCATGCCATTGTTAAAAGGATCGTCAATAAGCTGGTCATGAATTATCTGTATGTTAATATTATTTTTATTCCAATCGACTATGTTGCAAAGAAGCCTGTCATTTTTTGAAAAGCCATACTTTTCTTTTAAATATGAAATATCAATTCCTGTAAGATTTACTTTGTTTGGAAGAGTAAATTCGCTGTCTATTAAATTCAAATCTTTATTTGCAGGATCAGATGCAATATACTGAGGGGCATATTCTTCTCCGTACAAAACGAACATATCAATTGCCGCATCACTGTCAAACTGCCCTACTTTTTGCGGAAGTTTTTTCCCATTTATATAAAAATTAAAATTAAATGAAAATGACTCGCTGTCTGCAAAAGGTATACATCTGTCGCCAACAACAAACATATTTTGCGCAAGTTCAGAAGACGTAGGCTTTATGCTAAAATACTTATTTGTAAATGCGCCTGCTTTTGTGATGTACAAATTTTTCTCCAAAGGAAAAACAAGTGGGTGACTTAAAAGAAAGTTTTCTACTTCAGAGGCAGAAGCATGAAGACCAGACTGCGATAAATATTTTTCCATATCGCGGACTGTAAAAAGTTCTGTAAAAGTGCGTAAAAATTTTTCTGTTACATATTCAGGTGGAAAACTCATACATATAAGATACTGTTTTTTAGTAAAATAGTAAAACACAAATCTTTTCAATATCTTACAATAAAGCCGCTACTAGTATGGCAAACACTTGTAAAGCATTGTGCCTTTTGTTTTTAGCTGATAAAGTTCGTTTATCATAATAATTTTTTTTTACAGGTAGGCAATGATTAAAATTACACCTTGCACATCAGGTGATTTTCCAGTGCAAGACAATTTGTTTCAAAGTGCATTTTGGGGAAAATTCAAAAACAATGAAAATCAAAAATCACTCTACTTTTTTGCTGATTACAATGAAAAACAATTTCCACTTTTAGTGTTGCTTAGACAAACAAAAAGCGGCTACACTTACGCATATGCGCCAAAAGCACCTTCTATTTTTGTAGAAGAAGAAGAGAGAGGCGTTTTTCTAGAACAGATTTCTATTGAATTAAAGAAGTTTCTACCAGAGAATATAATCTGCATAAGATATGATATTCCGTGGCTTAGCTCTTTTAAGGAAACTTCAGATGTACGCAAAGAGCTTCTTGATTTACGAATGAACTTTGGAACAGAAACTTCCGCATTAAGAAAAGCACCAGTAGACCATTTATGTCCAAACACAGTCTTAATTAATTTAACATATTCTCCAGAACAGCTTCTTGAACGAATGAGGCAGACAACAAGAAACAGCGTCAGGCGCTCATACCGTTCAGACGTAGTTTTCCGCCGCTACACAGCAGAGCAAGCGCTTTCTTCAGACAGCCCTCTAAAAAAGTGGCATGAAATTTACAAAGACACTGCAACAAGAAAGCATTTTTATTTTGAAGAGTATGAATATTTTGAAAAGCTTCTTAGAATGAATGTTGATGAAAATAAAAAAAATGATGAGCCATATTCATTTGTAAGATCGGAAGGCACAAATCCAGTTCCGCTTGAAGCGCCCGCGCCCGACCCTAAGTTTTATTTATTCACAGCGAACTTAAACGAACAAGTTCTAAGCGGTTTAATTTTAGCAATTTGCTCTCACCAAGCCTACTACATGTACGCAGGCAGCAGTCTTGAAGGGCGTGAGCTTATGCCAAACTACGGACTTCAGTGGGAAGCGCAGCTTTTTGCAAGAAGCAGCGGCTGCACTCAATACGACTTAATGGGCATTCCGCCAAACAACGACTTGGACCACCCAATGCACGGGCTTTTTATATTCAAGACTGGCTTTGGAGGAACACCAGTTCATTTTCTAGGCTGCTGGGATTACGTCTACAACTTTGACTCTTACAAATACTTCACAATAGAAGAGCAATTTTCTAATTAAGAAAAACCCTGAACGGCACTACAGGAAGATTGCCTTTTTTATCATAAAGATTTGCACTTGTTGGACTGTCGCACCAAGCGTACCTTACTTCAACAATGCGAACATTTTTTTTCATTTCGTCCGGTGGAATAAAAACAATAAGATTGTTATGTGCTATTGCCCTTACAGAAAGCCTGCATATTTTTTTCTGCTTAGCTCCGTTTTCCAAAACACCAATAATTACAGGCATGTCATTTTCTGAATGTTTTATTTCCTGGGTGAATTCAATAATGGCACCTTCTTTTGAATGAACAACTTTTTTCACTTCAGGAGAAGTATTCTCTGTTGAAGTAACTTCTGTTGAAGTAAGAGTTTTTTTTGCATAGGAAAGCCTCATTGCTTCATTTGATATTCTTGAGCCAACAGTCTCCTTGTCTTCTGGATGAAGGTCGTTCCAGTCGCCGCAGTCTATTGTAACTGCAAGGCCGCAGTTTTTATTTTTCTTAAAGGCTGATTTTTCACAATCGCGCAACTCGCACCAGTGCATATTGTTTTTAACATCATCTTTTTGTCCAAAGTTTGGAAGCTGCACTATTATAAAAGGCGCTTTTGTTCCTTTGCAAAACAAAAACTTTTTTCTCCAAACATCAATCATTTCAGAAAGCTGCTTTTCATAGTCATTGCTTTTTCCTGCGTCAGATTCTCCCTGGTACCAGACAAAACCTTTTACTGCATAGTTAAAGCAAGGGGCAAGCATACTGTTGTACAAAGAAGTTGGCTCCCATTCAAAGAAGCAGCATCCAGGAGCGTTTTCCAAAGCGCAGCCTTCTTTATATTTCCATGCTCCGGTCAAATTTACAACTGCGGCATCTTTTCCTATTTGAGCATTGTCTTTTGTGCCAACAATATTGCCGGGCTTAACAGGTCTTACATTCACGTTGTCTGTAAAAAGAAAATAAGGTTTTTCTTTTTCAAATGAAAGCCTGCTGTTTTTATAAACAGCGCGAATTGTTATGCAGTTTTTTCCAGCGACAAGTGTTCCAAAAGGCACTTCATATCTTCTTGGCGGAAATTCATATCCTGTGCTTCCACACAATTTTCCATTTAACCAAACTGTGTCTGAATAAAAAATTGTTCCTAGCCAAAGCCTAGTTTTTACACTGTTGAAAATTAAAGCTTCTTTTTCTGTTAGTACAAATTCTTTTTTAAACCAGACAGTGCCAGAATTTTCTAAGCCGCCCATTGAATCCGGTATGTTAAAATCACTCCAGTTTTTTGCAAAAGAGAAATCTTTTTCTTCCCATTTTTGCTTATTTCCAACATCAGCTTCATAGCATTTTTTATTCCATGCTTCATTTTTTGCAGCGTTATCATTTAAAGTTTTTTCCACATAGCTTTTGTTCTTGCATTCTTCAAGTCGCTTTAAATAATCAGGGTATTTTCTTACAGTTTTTTCATCTAGCCATGACGCAATTGGTGAGCCGCCTTGACTTGCGTTTATAATTCCAACAGGTACATTTAATTTTTGTTGTAGCTCTTTTGCAAAAAAATAAGAGCATCCAGAAATTGAGCCAATTGACTCAGGTGAAGCTGACTGCCACTTGCCGCCAGAAACCTCTGATTTTTCACCATCAAAAGAATATGAAATTGGCACTGTAAAAAAACGAAGCGAATTATTTTCTGGCAGCGAAAATTCTTTTGGAAAAGAAAACCTTAAGCGGTCCATAGGAAGCTGCATATTTGACTGTCCAGACATAAGCCACACTTCTCCTGTGTAAACGTCTGTCAATGTTATTTTTTCATTTCTTTCTGACTCAACAATAATCACATCAGGTCCGCCTGCGTTTTGTGGATTAAACAAAATTTTCCAGCAGCCATTTTTATCACATTTTACAGTTTTAGAAATATCTCTAAATGTAAATGATATTTTTTCAGAAGGTTCTGCTTTGCCGTAAATGCAATTCACTTCATTTTGCTGCAGGACCATTCCACTTTGAAACAATGAACCAATTGAAAGTTTACTCATAATTTTTAGTATATCAACATAAACAATATTTTTAAATCATTGAATTTACCTATAAAAAAACCGCCTGTTATTGGCAGACGGTTTCTAGAAATTCCTATTGTTTAATTTACCTTAGTCTATTGTGGCAATTATATCTGAGTTCTTAAGAATAAGATATTCTTCGTCGTCAATTTTAATTGCGGTGCCAGCATATTTGTCGTAAAGAATTTTATCACCAACTTTTACTGTGATTTTTTCTTTATCTGTTCCAGGGCCAACTGCAGAAACTACAGCTGTCTGTGTTTTTTCCTGTGCTGTTTCTGGAATAATAATTCCGCTTGCTGTTTTTGTCTCTGCCTTTTCCTGTTTTACAAGAACACGGTCTGCCAATGGTTTTACTTTCATATAAATCCTCCAAATAAAAATATTATAAAATTTTATGAAGCTTAACAAATTGTATATTTGCAATAAGCAATAAGCTTCATTTATAGAAGTTAATAAATTCTGCCACCAATGTCAAATTTATTTTATTTTTTTTAGAAGAAGCTGAGCTTTGTACATAGAAGGTTTTAAAGAAAGACAATATTTTAATGAACGGACAGCTCTTGACTTGTCGCCCTGCTCAACATTTATTTTTGCCATTCTATAAAGGACTTCAGCTTTTTTATTAATTTCAGTAAGCCTAGAAGAAGCGTTGTTTAAATACTCAAGTGCTTTGCTGGAATTGCCATAAGTGTTCAATATAGAAGCCATATTTATGTAAGCGTTCACAACAGATTCATTTTCACCAAAGGAATTTATTGAAGGAGAACGTCCGCTGTATTTTTCAATAATATACTCATATAATTTTTGACAGTCAGAATTTTTTCCATCAACCAAGCAAAACCAAGCTGCACATTCGCATTGCCAAAGTGAAAGCTTATTTGCATTATCAGAAGCAATGAATATTTTGTCTTCCGTACCATACGACGACTGAATATATTTTTCAAACAAAGATTTTGCATCATAGTCATCATCTAGAGAAAGGAATTCTTCAACAGCGTACTGTGCAATTTCATCTGGATAAAGATTTTTACCAATTTCATTTTCTTCAAGCAACGTCCAGACTGCGGCAATTTTTTCCTGTGCGGTAGAGTCTGTATCAATTGAATTGAGCAATTTTAGACGAAGCACAACAAGCGCAGGATTTTTTTTATTTTTCAAAGCGCTGTCTATTCTTTCAACAGCATTTTTAACATTCACTTTTGGAACAGAGTCGCTTTCTTCCATAGATAAAGTTTTAAGCCCCGCCCTTCTTAAAAGCAAGTTAAGAGAATCTTCTTCCGGACGCAGCATTGTTTCTAGAGCAAACCGCCCAAAAGCAGAAAGACCTGGAGCGTTGTTTGGAAAAGCTGTTACAAGCCGTAAAAGTATTTTGTATTCTTCAGCTGTATTATTTTGAAGACGTGCATAACGCGCGCTGTTTATATAAATTATAGGAATTAGTTCAGCAAGTTTTTCATTCAAGTCTGGAGTCTTTGTTGGATTTTTTACTTCAAGCTCATATTGTGAAAGAATATTTTCTGTATTCGTCTGAAATTTTTCCCTTTCTTCCTGAGACTTTTGTTCTTCTCCAAGAATATAATAGTCGTCCGCTTTTAGAGCCTGTATTTCATCAACATTTATCTCTTTGAAATTTTCTTCTGAATTCTGAACTAGCGACTTTAAACTTTCAGCATAACGGCCCGCGTCATAAAAAACATACCCCCAGAAAAGGCTATCTTTTGAAGTAGAATTTTTTTCTGGAGCTAACAAAGCGGCTTCGTTATAACGGCTGCTTTCCATGTAAATACATGCTGCGTTTCTAAGCCATTCTGTTTGATTTGTGCCATTGGAAGCGTCAACATACACTTGAATAAAATTTTCTGACTTGAAGAAATTTCCTTCATAGGGCTTTGATTTTTTAGGAGCCTTGTATTTTTTACATTTCTTAAACACAGACTCCAAATCATTTTGCCTATTGCGACAAGCTCTTAAAACAGATTCAGCATATAAGGAAGAGTATTTTGTTCCAGAAAGCGATCTGCTTTTTTCAAGCGCCTCGTCAATTCTGTTTTCCCTAATTAAGAAATTTGTGTAGACCGCGGTTAACTCAAGATTGTTAGGCTGTTTTTTTAAACCTTTAATAAGTGATTTTTCAGCAAGTGTTTTTTCACCCAATGTCATAAATCTTTTATACACACCAAGTGTTGAAAAGGAGTTGAATGTTTTTTTTGAAATTTTATTTAATAAAGAAACAGCTTCTTCTGTATCGTCAAGAGAAATGTAATTATCAATTTCATCAAGAGCAGAAATAAAAGAAGAGCTTTCTGAATGAGAAGAGCATGAAATTATGCACGGCAAAAATACAGCCGCTTGCAAAATGAGAACCGTAGCTGCAATTAAGCACGGCTTCTTCATTTTTCATTCCTGTGGAAGTTCTTTGCGTATGTTGTCAAGAACAGCGTTTATAAATTTATATGCATCATCTGCACCATACTCTTTTGCAATATCAATAGCTTCATCTATTACAATAGAAGGTGATGTTTCTTTTTGATAAAGCAAAGAGAACACGCTGATTCTTAATATTGCAAGCGACACTTTGTTTATTCTGTCAAAATCCCATTTTCCAGAAAGATGCTTTTTTATAAGCTCATCAATTTCTGCAAGATGAGAAACTGCACCATTGATAATCAATCGTGCAAAATCAAGAGTCATTTCTTGGGTTGAGCCAGACTCAACTTCGTTATCTAAAGAGGATTTATCTTCTGACTCGTCTTTATCTTCATTTGAATTTTTAAAAGCCCATTCTAATTTTAAAAGTTCATCAATTGGCTCACCACCAACATCATAAGAATAAAGAGCTTGAAACGCTAGAACGCGGCCTTTTCTTCGTGACAATGTTTTTTCCTTTTACCAGTTAAGTAATTTTGTTAAGTCATCACCTGTTTTAATACGGGTAACATTTTCAGGAGTATCAAGAGTTTTTGTTAAATCTTGAATAGCCTGCATTAAAAACTCACTCTGCTTTTGCTGTGTTAAATTCTGCTTTATGTAGTCATAAACTGTAACTGTTGTGTCAGGCTGCACAATGTCGCTTAAGCTAAGCATTTTTGCATCATACTTTTTAAGAATAGCATAGAACTGAAAATCTGTATCTGTTTCTGAAATGTCGCTAATAAAACCAACATTTTTTGTAAACAAATCAAGAAGGTTCTGATATGACATTCCAAGCTGCTGTGCATGCTGTGCAGTTTTTGCAACAAGCAAATCTCCAGCCTGATAAAGTTTTCCGTTGTCAGGAGAAGCCTTTAGCTGATCACCTGTTGTAGTTTTCTTTGTATATTTATTATAAATGTCTGTAATTGAAGCACGTGCAGAAACTGAGTCAGAGCCTTTTGGAACAATAACTAAATATATTTTAAGCATATCATTCTGTACAAAAGAAGCCTTGTTCATTTCAAAAAAAGAACGAACCTCATCATCTGTAAGCGATATTTTTTTCATTTCATCTTGTTTTTTAGAAATAACATACTGCTGAGCAATAAGCTGATTCTTTAAGTAAGCTTTATAATCGGCAACATTCATGCCAACTCGCGTAAGAAGATAATCATCAAAAGACATTCCTGTTTGCTGCTTTACTAAATCAGCGTACTGCTGTTCTGTCACCTGCTGGCCAACCTGCTGGCTTAGGCTATTTAAGAAATATGAATTCACCTGACTGTCTGTAATAGAAAGCCCCTCTTTCTGTGCTGACTGAACAATAAGTTTTTCATCAATAAGAGCGTTAAGTATTTCTTTTTTCTGATCAACAGTGAAAGAAGAAGACTGTGTTTGCTTCTGATAAACTTCAACACGAGTGCGGAGCTGCTTTAATGTGATAGATTCTGATTTGTTTAGCTTTACAACTGCAAGTGGCTGCAAGTCATTCTGCGCAAAAAGAGCGGCAGTTGAAAGTAATAATGCAATTCCAAGTACAACACGTTTCATAAAATTTCCTCTATTTATATCAAAAGTTTTTGAATGAAAATAATTTCAAATCATCCATACTGATAATTAAACAGACTTACTTGTTTTTTGTTACAACTCAAATAAGCCTATTTTAACAAAAGTTCATCAAGCTTTATAAAATTATTTGCTTTCCGCAGGAGTTTCCAATGGTGAACCGCCGCTTATTACAGCACGAATTCTACGAACTCCAGCTGAAGAAGACTGCTCTTTCTGAATCTTGAAAGTGCCAATCTGACCTGTGTGCTGAACATGAGGTCCGCCGCAAACTTCCTTGCTAAAGTCGCCGATTGTGTAAACTTTTACCTGCTTGTCGTATTTTTCACCGAACAAAGCCCTTGCTCCAGATTTTCTTGCCGCGTCCAAGTCCATGATTTCCATTGTAACTGGAAGGTCGCGTTTTATCTGCTCGTTTACAATATCTTCTACTTTCTGAACTTCTTCCTTTGTCATTGCGCGCTCAAAAGAAAAGTCAAATCTCATGCGCTCTGCTGTAATGTTTGAGCCTTTCTGCGCTACCTGCGGTCCCAAGACGTTAACAAGCGCCTGCTGCAGCAAGTGTGTGGCTGTATGGTATTTAGTTGTGATTTCGCTGTGGTCAGCAAGACCGCCTTTAAATACCTGCCCGCTCAAGTCACGGCTTTCTGCCTGATGTTTTTTCTCCGCTTCTTTAAAGCCTTCAACATCAACTTTCATGCCGTTTTCCGCAGCGTACTCTTCTGTAAGCTCAATTGGGAAGCCGAATGTGTCGTACAAACGGAACGCAACTCTTCCAGGAATAATCTTCTGTGGATTCTTCTGAAGGTTTGGCAGGAGCTTTTCAAATTCAGCCTCGCCTTTTTTTAGTGTAAGAAGGAATTTGTCCTCTTCGTTTGTAAGCTCTTTGATAATAAAGTCATGAGCTTTTTCCAGCTCTGGGTAAGCAGCCTTGTATTCGTTAATTACAACTTCTGCTGGCTTTGAAAGGAACTGTCCGTCAAGACCTAGCTTTCTTCCGTGCCTTACAGCGCGTCTAATTACACGGCGCAAAATGTAGCCTGCTCCAACGTTGCTTGGAGTAACTGCCTGTGGGTCGCCTAGAATAAATGTTGCGGTTCTTACGTGGTCGGCTATGATTCTAAAAGACATGTCGTCTTTTTCATTGTCGCCGTATTTTTTTCCAGTAAGCTCTTCTATTTTATTGATGATTGGTACAAAGACATCTGTGTCGTAAACTGTCTTCATGCCGTTGAGCATTGCAACTGTTCTTTCAATGCCCATGCCGGTGTCTACGCACTTTCTGTCCATTAAGTTGAAGTGGCCTTCCTTGTCCTTGTTGTACTGCATGAAAACGTTGTTCCATATTTCAACATATTTTCCGCAGTGGCAGCCTGGCTTGCAGTCTGGACCGCACTTAGGTTTTCCTGTGTCGTAGAAGATTTCTGTGTCCGGGCCGCATGGACCTGTTGCGCCTGCTGGACCCCACCAGTTGTCTTCACGTGGAAGGAAGAAGATGTGGTCTTTTGCAATGCCGTGGCTTTCCCAAATTTCTGCGCTTTCATTGTCGCGAGGAATTTCTGTGCCGTTTGCGTTTTCGCCTGCAAATACAGTTACAGAAAGTTTTTCTTCTGGAATATTAAGGCATTTTGGTGATGTTAAAAATTCAAAACTAAAGCCAATTGATTCTTTTTTAAAGTAGTCGCCTAAAGACCAGTTGCCTAGCATTTCAAAGAATGTAAGGTGCGCTGGGTCGCCAACAGAATCAATGTCGCCTGTGCGAACACATTTCTGATAGTCAGTAAGACGTGTGCCTGAAGGGTGCTTTTCGCCTAAAAGGTAAGGTACAAGCGGCTGCATACCGGCAGTCGTAAACAAAACAGTTGGGTCATTTGCAGGAATAAGTGATTTTCCGCTGATTTCCACATGCCCTTTTGATTTAAAAAACTCAATGTATTTAGAACGTAATTCGTTTACAGTCATAATGAATTATAGTAAAGTATACCCGTACTTTAGTCAAGAATATTGTAATAATATAAAGAGTAAGCGCAAGGACGCGCGCTCTAATTATTGCTAGAATTATCTATAATTCTAGCTAAGATAAAAAATCTAGGAGAGATTTTTTTTCTTAAGTCAACTAATATAAGCTGTTTTGTACCAAGCAAGCACACGGAGGTGCGTTGTTCTGGCTAGAATTATTTATAATTCTAGCAATGCACAAAAATACACGGACGGATTTTTGTGCATAAGTCAACTAATATAAGAATGAAGAAGTAAGCAAATGAATAGAACAGAGCTGCATGACTCAATAGTCAAAAACACATATTTCACTTTCTCACGAAGTGGCGGCAGCGGTGGACAGAACGTAAACAAAGTCAACACAAAAGCGCACGCAATGATTGAATTCTCAAAACTTGAAGGGCTGTCTTTGCAAGAAAAAGCCGCAATCAGAAGGAAGCTTTCTTCTTCAATAAACAACATGGAAATTATTTTTGTAGACGCTGATGACGAACGCTTCCAAGAGTCAAATAAAAAAATTGCGCTTGAACGTCTTGAAAATAAAATTGCAAGCGCCGCGTACATTCAGCCAAAACGCAAAAAGACAAAGCCTACAAGGGCATCAAAAGAAAAACGGCTTAAAACAAAAAAGATGCGCTCAGAAATAAAAAGCCAGCGTAAATTGATTTACTAGAAAAAATTTGATATCTTTACAAAACGAGGTTTAAATGCAGACAGTAGTTGGAATTATTTGCGCAGTGGCGGCAGTTGCACTTGTAATAGTTGCAAAGATTTACAGAAAGAAAGTTTTTTCAGAAGAATACAATAATTTTTTAGAAAAGCCCGACTCTTACACAGCTGTGATTCAAACAAAAGACGGCAAGAAAATTATCACAGGTCTAATTTTAAACATTGCGTTTGTTGAAGAAAATATTTCATCAGCAGACTTGTCTCCAGAAAATTTTACAGTTCATGGCAACACAAAAACCGTTTCCGAAGTTGATAATAAAAAAAATCCAGATGACGTTGCTGATGTTGCTGTTGTTGCTGTTGTTGCTGATGTTGCAGAAAACACTGATTGCAAAATAAGCGGAGTTTGCTTCTGCGACATAGACGGCAATAAAATGTCATTTGACTCAGACGAAGAAAACGACGCGACACATTTACTTCTTTCATTTGAAGGTGATTCTATTGTTGAAGAAAACGGCACCGAGCGCCTTTTTGAAATAACAAGCAAACTGTTTTCAAAAACAATCAAAGACTACAATTCACCATTGACAATTAACCATTACCCACAAGGTCGTAGCTTAGGTCAAATGAGCTGATGTTGCCACACAAGTCAATACGAACAGTAACGCGCTGCTTTCTTCTGTCAACTTTTATTATGTTTCCTTTAAAGCCTTTTAACGGGCCGCTTAAAATTACAATTCTATCATTCTCGTCAAATTTTGCTTTTGAAATTCCAACTGTTTCGCCGCTGCCAACAAGAACTTGTATGTAGTCCAAATCCCTTCCAGAGAGCGGAGTAATGTTTTTGTCGTCGCGTAAAAAATGATAGTAATTTGCAGACTTGGAGATTTTTTCAAGAAGATACGTGTCAAAATTTTCAGAAGACATGAACACGTAGCCAGGAAACAAAGGCTTTTCTATAACAACGCCTTTCTCTTTGCCGCTATTCTTTACCTTGCGCTTAAAAAACCAAAAGTTCAAATCAACAGCATAATCCCCTGCATTTTTTAGAGCTGATTTTTTAAATTCTTCTTCGCCACCAGAGCGGACCATAATGCAGTAATATTTCATAACTTGTTTTTCTTAAAGCCAACTACCCGACTTGAACGGGTCACCTGCTCTTTACGAGGGAGCTGCTCTACCAGATGAGCTAAGTTGGCAAATGTTAATGGAAAGACTATATAAAAAAAAAGGTAAGCGGTCAAGCAAATGAAAGATTGTTTATTTTTCCTGACCGACGCCAAGAACTTCACAGGCTTTTTCGTAGTCCTCGCTGTTGACCATTAGATGAACGCCTGTAATATTGAATTCTGGGTGCTGACGGCCAACGTCTTTTGCAAAAATTATTGAAGGGATATTGTCTTGAGAAAGCATGTCTCTATACATTTCTGCTTCTTCGCGCGTATTGCAAACTTTTACCTCTCGCCTGCCATAATCAGAATCTTTATTGATTAACCCCATAGTTATGCCCTCACAGTTGTCCTTGTGTCCACAATGCGCTTCATGTCAACAATGTTGTTTACAATCATGTAGTTGTCGTAGATTTCTATCTTTCTTTTTTCAACAAACTTGTTAAGCTCATCACGGCATGCTTCTGGAGTAATGCCAGCCCAGTGAGCAATGTCATTGTTTGTAACATTGAATTTTCGCTGCCTGTCATTTGGATTGCTTGAAGGATTCATTTCATCGAACATCATGAAAACATCAGCAATACGTGCCTGCAGATCTGAAATTACAAGAATGCGGAATCTTCTCTTCTGATCGTAAATGCGTTTGCAGAAAAGCTTTAGAAGAATAATAGCAATCTGAGGGTTGCCTGTAATTAGAATTTGGAAGTTGGCCTTGTTGAATTCAAGGCACTCAACATTGTCTATTGCAACACATGTTGCTGAACGAGGAGAGTTGTCTAGAATTGCCATTTCACCAAAGAATTCTCCAGGCTTTAAAATGTCAAGATTTTTTCTTGCGCCGTTCACACATTTAACAAGCTGCACTATTCCAGACTGAATTAAATAGAAACAGTCGCCTGGTTCGAACTCGCTGATAATTACTTGCCCTGGCTCGTACAACTTTGCGAATCTTTCAAAAGCAGGAAGCGCGAATTGCTTTAAAGCGCCATCTGTTTCAGAAGAGGCTGACAAATCCTGTGGAGCCTTTTTCTGACGTTCTGCATTAAGTTTTGCATCAGCATAAAGTTTTGCGACATCATCCTTGTTTGGAGCATTAGGATATCTAGTAAGAAATTTTATACAAACATCACAACAAGAACGGTACTGCTCATCATCATAAAAGCTCTGGGCAACGCTAATCATTCCTGTCTGTGGATTTGCATCTTTATTGTCTTTATTTAGAATTGATTCTGTTTTTTTATGAACCTGCCTAAGCTGATTTGAAAACACCCTGAGCATTTTTAAAATAACCTGCTGATTTGAGCTGAAAACTTTTTCAAATTCAAGCACAGTCATTGAAACAACAATTGTCTCTGACAAAGATGTAGCTGTCTCTTCTCTAGGGAATCTTCCAAGAGAACTTTTTACACCAAAGAATTCACCAACCTTTATTTGCTCGGTAACAGGCTGGTTTGTTTCAATATCATTAAAAGTAAGAATAACAATTCCCTTTTGAAGAATAAAAACTTTATCATCCATATCGCCTGAGAAATATATAATTGATCCTTTTGTATACTGAACGGCCTTTGGCATTTTTTATTTCCTTACTTAATGTTTATAAGAATATCATATTTTTGAGTTTTATGCTATTCTTTTTTCATGATAGATTTACATACACATTCCAGCTCATCTGACGGCACTTATTCGCCTAAAGAACTTGTTGACCATGCTTTAGAAAAAGGGCTGTCTGTTTTGGCACTTACAGACCACGATACAGTTGACGGTCTAAAAGAAGCCTCTGAAGAAGCTGCAAAAGTTGGAATAACATTTGTTCCAGGAATTGAGCTTAACATTGAATGGCCTACTGGGGAATTTCACCTTCTGGGGCTTGGTTTAAAATCAGTTTCACCGGAACTTTCTACTATTATCTCTGATTTGCAACAGAAACGCAATACTAGGAATATAGAAATGATTTCTAAAATACAGGAAGCGGGCATTCCTCTTACGCTTGAAGAGCTTACTGCTAGGTTCCACACAAATTCGCTTGGGCGGCCTCATTTTGCAGAGCTTATGGTCGAAAAAGGAATTGTAAAAAACAGGCAGGCTGCATTTGATAAATATCTTGCTAAGGGAAGGCCTTTTTATATAAAGCATGAAGGCGCAGATTTGTCCGAAGCTATAGATGCAATTGAGTCTAGCGGAGGTGTTCCAGTTCAGGCTCACCCTCTTTCTATGTATGTGTCCTGGGGAAAAATGGAAAACACAATGACTTCTATTCACGAACAAGGCGTTGTTGGACTTGAAGCGTATCACCCAGGAGTGCGTGTTGCGGAAGGCGAGCGGCTAGAAAAACTTGCTCGCAAGCTTGGCATGATTGTAACTGCAGGCAGCGATTTTCATGGTGAAAAAATACGTTCGGACAGGCATTTGGGTTTCACAACAGGCGGCAAAAAAATAGAGGACAGGTTCTGGACGGAGGAGCTTCTTCCTTTGCTGAATGTAAAAAAGCACGTTATTGCTGACCTCTAGATTATAATTCAATTTATTTCAAATTCTTATTTTAAATGATATTTAGATTTAAAATAAGAAGAACTTCTCTAAAAGCTGAAGTTTTTAGAGGCTTCCATAAATATTTGATTTTTCTTCAAAAATTTCTTCACTTTTTTTGTCAAAACTGAATTTTCAAAAGATATATCTATATGATGAATTTTTTTAAATTTATTCATAGAGGTATTTTATGCAAATTTTCAGTTTTTCTCCATTTGGGTACGAAGGCTCTCTTGTCAGCGTTGAAGTTGACTTGCGGCGTGGAATTCCGGCAGTTGATATTGTTGGTCTTGCTGACGGCGCTGTAAAGGAATCGCGTGAGAGGATGAGGAGCGCTATTAGAAACAGCGGGTACGACTTTCCGCCAGAACGTGTGCTTATCAGCCTTTCACCTGCTGACTTGAAAAAAGAGGGCGCGGGGTTTGACTTGGCGGTGGCGCTTGCTGTTCTTAACGCAAAAGATCAGCTTGACGAAAAAGAAGAGGCGTTCAGTTGCGGGGCTGATAATGATAAAACTGATGTTCAAGAAACAGACGGCGGGGCTTTTGCAGAAGGTGACTCTTTAGAAATACAATCTGATTCAAAATGGAAGGCTCCTTTTATTTCACCTAATGGCGACGATGTGCTTGTAATGGGAGAGCTGGAGCTTAACGGCAAAGTTCGGCCTGTTCGTGGCATACATGCGGCTGTTAGCACGGCCCAAAGCTCTGGAATAAGACTGTGCATTGTTCCTTCCGCCAACAGCGACGAGGCGCGTGAAGTGCCTGGCATGAAAGTTTTTGGGGCAGAAAATCTTACAGAGGCGTTCGAATCATTGAACAATTCAAAATCATTTACTTCAAAGGAAGATTTTGAAAAGTCTGGAAAAACTAACATCGGTTTGGAAAAAAATGGAATTCCAGACGGCTCTTATGAAATTGACGGCGTGCTTTTTGGGCCTGTAGAAGAAGGATATGAATATTCAGAAGTGCACGGGCAGAAGTTTTTGATTCGAGGGCTTCAAATTGCGGCTTCCGGCGGGCACAACTTAATGGCCTACGGGCCACCAGGCTGCGGAAAGACGCTTGCTCTTCAAAGATTTCAGGCGCTTTTGCCACTTTTGACTTTGGAAGAATCACAGCCTGTTACTCGCATTTATTCAATTGCGGGGCTTTTGCAATCAGGCGAATCTGCGGTGCGGACACCTCCGTTTAGAATGCCACACCAGACAGCTACAATTGAGGGCATGTGCGGCGGAGGAACTCATCTTACACCTGGGGAAATTTCTTTGGCTCATAACGGCGTTTTGTTTTTGGATGAGGCGGCGGAATTTAGGACATCAGTTTTGCAGATGCTTCGTGTGCCTTTGGAAAGCGGCGCTGTCACTTTAAGCCGTGCAGGAAGGACATCTGTTTTTCCGGCTCAGTTTCAGCTGTTAATGGCTACAAACCCATGCCCTTGCGGATACTACGGCTCTTCTGAAAAGGTCTGCCTTTGTTCGGCCCATTCAGTCGAGCAGTATTGGAAAAAGTTTTCGGCTCCACTTTTGGACAGAATAGACATACGTATTCACGCGGAACATATTGTTGAAAAAAACAAAAGTGAAGAAAGCATTGTGTCAACTTCTGAGCTTAGGAAGGAAATTGCAAAGGCAGTTTCAATTCAAAGGAAAAGGCAGGGTAAAAAGAATGTGCGGCTTACTCCAACAGAAATTGCTGAATACTGCCACACGACAGACGAAGCCCATGCTATTTTAGAAAGCTCCTCTGAGCATTACGGGTTTTCTCCACGCGCGGTGAACGGGTGCATAAAGCTTGCTCGTACAATTGCGGACATGTGCGGTCTTGATGTTATCGACGGCAGGAGCATGGAAGAAGCTGTCAAGTACAGGAAGTCAGAAGGCGGGCTGGAAATTGGAATGTAATTGTCGATTCTGTCATTCCGACCAAAGCGGAGGAATCTGTTTTACAAAAAGTGCTTATTTGTATAAGAGATTGCCGCATCACTTCGTTTCTCGCAATGACACTTTATTTACAGCCACATAAAAAAAACGGAATCAACTCTGCTAGAAAAGATGATTCCGTTTAAAGTACCGGTTCTGAGACTCGAACTCAGACACTATCGCTAGCAAAGGATTTTGAGTCCTTCGTGTCTACCATTCCACCAAACCGGCAAGTGTATGAATAATATCAGAATGAGATTTGTTTTTCAAGTGGACAGACGCGGAAATTTCCACGAGAGGTTTAAAAGTTGGAGCAAACACAATATAATCTGCTGTTAAACACAGTAAGAGATTTAGCTTCTCAAACAGCGCTTCTTATTAGAAACAACAACAGCTACTGGAGCAACGAAGAGGATATGGATTTATATACAAAGAACAATTCTTCTCAGAACAATTTATTTTTCTCAAACAGCAATTCCTACAGCGGAAAATCACCTGAATATGTATTAAAGAACATCTTTGGTTTTGACAGCTTCCGACCTCTTCAAAAGGAAATCATTCAAAATGTTCTAGACGGACGCGACACACTTGCTGTAATGCCAACAGGCGGTGGCAAAAGCCTTTGCTATGAAATACCGGCTTTAATTATGAAAGGGCTGACCGTTGTAGTTTCACCGCTTATTGCTTTAATGCAGGACCAAGTGACTCAGCTTGAAACTTACGGAGTTGAGGCTGTGTTTTTAAATTCATCGCTTGACTGGGACACTTACCGCGACACTGCGGACAGAATACGCAACGGTGAAATTAAGCTGCTGTATGTTTCTCCAGAAGGCCTTAACACTGGAAAAATACAGGACATTCTTCACAGCGAAAATGTTGATGTTGACTGCATTACAATAGACGAGGCTCACTGTGTAAGCGAATGGGGACACGACTTTAGGCCTGACTATTTGGAAATTGCATCTGTACGCGAGCAGTTCCCCAAAGCAGTGTGCCTGGCGCTTACCGCAACTGCAACAAAGCAAGTTCGTGCTGACATTATAAAACAGCTAAAATTAGAAACGCCAGAAGTTCTTGTTGCAAGTTTTAATCGTCCAAACATTTATCTTGAAGTAAAAAGAAAATCAAACGGCTTGGAGCAGGTCATCTCTTTTTTAGACAAGCATAAAAATGAAAGCGGCATTATTTACTGTTTTTCTAGAAAGCAAGTTGACTCCCTTACTGACGCATTGCGCGCTCAGGACTACAGCGTTACAAATTACCACGCTGGCTTAACTGATGACGAGCGGACAAAGCATCAGAATGATTTTATACGCGACAAGGTTAACATAATTGTTGCAACAGTTGCTTTTGGAATGGGCATAAACAAGCCTGATGTTAGATTTGTAATTCACTACGACTTGCCTAAATCTTTGGAACAATATTATCAGGAAATAGGAAGAGCTGGCCGTGATGGTTTGCAGTCACATGCGCTTCTTTTATTCAGCCCCGCAGACATTCATAAAATCAGGTACTTCTTTGACGAAAGCGCGGATTCTTCCAAGGCGGAAAAGCTTTTAAGCTCAATGGTCTCTTACGCAGAAAGCCGCACCTGCAGAAGAAAATTTCTTTTGAATTATTTTGGCGAACAATATTCTGCTGGCGGCAAAGCAAAAGCAAATTTAAATTCAAACGGCAATGCTCTTGAAGTTGCGTCTTCAAATGTCAGTTCAAGCAGCGCAGCTCTTGAATCAACGTCTTCTGAAACTTGCGCTTCAACAGACAACTGCTGCGACGTGTGTTCGTTTGGCGGAGATGAAACAGACGTAACAGTTCCGGCGCAAAAGTATATGTCTTGCATTCTACGCACAGATGAAAGGTACGGCGCGTCTTACGTAATAGATGTTCTTCTAGGCTCAAAGCAAAAGCGAATCGTTGACAACGGGCACAACAACTTAAGCACTTGGGGAATTGGAAAAGAGTATGACAAAAACGATTGGTTCGAGCTTAACACAGGGCTTTTAAACGCAGGCTACATTTTAAAGTCCGAGGACTACGGAGTACTTACACTTTCTTCCATAGGTCATGACGCGCTAAAGGCAAGGGAGAAGATTCTTCTTCCAGTTCAGATTTCAGAGCATTGCGCTTCTGTTGGCAAAGGCGCTTCTAAAAAATCGTCTAAAAGAGCGGCCTCTGATTTTAAGAAAGTTGACACAATCATTTCTGATTCAATTGACGAAGAGGCTTCAAGAATTGCGGAAAGCCTACGCAGGTGGCGGCGGCATTTTGCAGATGACATGAATGTTCCGCCATACGTTATCTTTGGCGACAAAACACTTTCTGACATTGCTTTGAAAAAACCAAAAACTGTTAACGAGCTTTTGAACTGCTACGGCATTGGAGAAACAAAGGCGGAAAAGTTCGGAAGTGAAATTCTCCGCATAGTTCGTGGCGATTACTCGAACTAAAGTTCATCATCAATTTTAAAGGAACTAAAGTTCGCGCATGATTACTCGAACTTAAACCACTTGAAGTCGAAGTTGCTGCCTGGAAGGAACACAAAGCTCACTGTCTGACTGCCCTTCACTCCTTCAAGAGAAATTGTCTTTTCTTCGTAGCCATTGTTTTTTGCAAACTCAACAATTCTATTCTCAGAGCCATCTTTACCGTTGAACTTAACATGTATTGTGTTATCAACATGAGAGAAGCCGCATATTGTAATCTTGCTTGCAGCCTTTTCTCCAAAGTCCATGTTGTCATATTCAAGCACAACGTTGTTGCCAATTCCGGTAACAGCATTTTCTTCTTCTGAGCGTGTAAAGGCATCTCCAATTATAGAATTTGAATCAAGTGCGTTCAGCTTGGCAAAAGATTTTGCTGTCTTGTCAAAAACAAAGCCTTGCAAAGAAACACGTTCCAATGCAATTCTAATTGAAATTGTCTGCACACCAAAAAGCCTATGTGAAAGAACAAACGTGTTAGACTGATAGTGGTTGTACCAGCTTGGAGATTTGTAAGTCGCTTTAAGCAAGAGCCTTCCTTCAGCAGTGTCTGGAACTCCCTGCCAAACTTCAAGAGGCACTTCCTCATTAAAGAAGAACAGCGGCAATGTGATTGTGTCGCCGCCTTCATTTCCAAAATCAACTTTGTCAAAGCAGTACCACTGGTTCTGCTGTTCAACAAATGTTCCACCTTCAAAGCTTAGTTTTACATTTGCAGAGCTTGAAGAACATTTGCACGCCTGCACAATTTCATAAGGATTCTTGCTTGCTTTTCCAACACCGCTAACATTGAATTCAAGTTCGCTAATTACTTCTGGATAATCCTTGTCGTTAGAAGCGGTGCATGTTAAACGGAAGCTGCCGTCGCTTACGCCTGTTACTTCCGCAACTTCACCTTCTTCTGTAGTTGTTATTTTTATTTCCGCGCAGTCAGACTTTACGCCCTCTAGCATCATTGGTGTCCACACTAATTTTCTTTCTGTGGCGTTCACTGGGAATATCTTTGCAGTTACTTTTACAGTCTTGTTGTCTGGAGAAAGATTCATTTCTTCCGTGCAGGACAATTCTATTTTGCGGACAGGTATTTCTTTTTTGCTTACTTCAACCACAGCGTCGCTTTCCTTGCAGTGTGTTTTTTCCAGCTTGCCGTCTTTAAACACAAGTGTGCTTGATTTCATTTCTGCGCTTGAAACTGTCACAGAGAAGGAGCTTGTTTTGTCACTAGCTTTTACAATTGCAAGAAGCTTGTTGCTGAACAGCCTGCGGTTGTGATTTTTTCCATCATCACTTTGATATTCTTCGTAGTCAGTGCTGTCGCCGTTGTCAACGCCAGCTAAAGTTGCTTCACCTTCAACATTGATGAACATACGTGAGCGCGCGTTTGCAACTGGAACATTGTTTTTGTCAGTTGTGCTTATGTCAATAAAATACATACCGTCTGCTGAGCATTCTTCAACTTCAAGGACAATATGCTCGCTGTCGCCAAAAGACTTCTGCTCGTCGCAAGAAACTATCTTTCCATTTTCATCGTAAGCGACTGCTGTTATTGAACCTTCCTCATACGGCACTTGCCAAGAGGCGGCCAAGTCTGCTCCATGCACAACATCATTTTCTTTTTTGCCTTTAGAAATTCCGTTTACAAAAAGTTCCACAGAAGGACAGTTTGAATAAATTCTTACGTCGATTGTCTGTCCTTTGTTGAAGTCCCAGTAAGGCAGAATATGAACGCAAGGAGATTTCTTGTAGTCAACCCAGCCCGCCACATATTCGTAGAACGTGTCTTTTTCAAAACCAGCTGTATCAATTTGCCCAAAGAAAGAGTTCTTTGAAAAATAAGGTGTAGGCTCACCAATGTAGTCCCACCCTGTCCAAATATACTGCCCTGCGCAAAATTTAGCGTCGCGGTCTTGAGTAATAGTCCATGCTGAATTTACAGCGCCCCAGTTTGTTGAACAGTTGCCCAAGCAAGAGCACTGCTGGTCTTGGTAAGTCAGGAGCCTGTTAGAAAGCGGAAAATGGTAAATACCGCGGCTTTGAACAGTGCTAGAAGTTTCACTGCCATATATGCACCAAGTTGCGTGTTTTGAGTGATGGTCGTTGTACAAACGTTCACCGTAGTTGTAGCCAGCCAAATCTATTTGCTCCGCGCAATGTTGAGCGCCTTCCCATTCCATGTAGTTTGAGCCAATTGTAACAAGCCCGTTTTTGTTTGCGTCGTATCTTCTAACAATTGATTTTAAATCATGTGTGATTGCGTAACCGTTGCCCTGGTGCGTGTCGTAGATTTCATTTCCAATGCTCCACATAAGCAAGCATGGATGGTTTCTGTCGCGTCTTACCCATGAAGAAGCGTCGCGTTCATGCCACTCTATAAAATAGTTTCCATAGTCGTAAGTTGTCTTTGGCTTTTCCCACATGTCAAAACATTCGTCGTCAATTAAAATGCCCATCTCGTCAGCAAGGTCCATAAATTCTGGAGCCGGAGGATTGTGAGATGTGCGAATTGAGTTTATGCCCATTTCCTTGAGCTTTAGAAATTGCCTTCTAAGTGCCGTCTTGTTGAACGCAGAGCCAAGCGAGCCTAAGTCGTGGTGTTCACAAGCGCCGTGAAGTTTTACATATTTGCCGTTTAAGAAGCAGCCCTTGTCGCAGTCAAAGTGAACTGTTTTAAAACCAACATGCTGCTCAACTGTGTCTATTACTTTTCCATTTTTACAAAGCTCTGTCTTTAAAATATATACAGCAGGATTTTCAAAGTCCCACTGCTCTGGATTTTTCACAGAAGCTTCTGTTGTTTCTAAAATGATTTTATCATCGGCATTAAAAGAAACACCCATTGCAGGTGCTAAGGTTTTTGTTTCAAGTTCAGAATGTGATTCATTTTCTAACTTCAAAGATTTTCCATTTTTAGAAACGATTGAATGTTTTACAGTGCAGCCTTCAAACTTTCCTTGAACTTCTGTTTCTATTTTTATATTCCAAACACCAGTTGGCAAGCTAACTTCACTTTGCTTTTGCGCAGTAAAATAAATTCCGTCATTTGCAACACGCGCGTCTTCTGTTGTAACAAGATAAACATCTCTGTAAATGCCAGCGCCTGAATACCAGCGAGAGTTAGGGCATTGGTAAACTGCAACTACTTCTACTTCGTTCTCGTCTTCTTTTAAAAAGTCTGTGATGTCAAATTCAAAAGTTGTGTAGCCGTACTTCCAAACGCCCGCTAATTTTTTATTAACATAAACCGCGCTGTTCATATAAACGGCTTCAAACCTTAGCGCATATTTTTTTCCTGATATATTTTGCAAAGAGAAATTCTTTTTGTAAAAGCCAACGCTGTTTTCATATAAGTCCTTGGCATTTGAAATCATCCAGTCGTGTGGAATTGCAACTGCCTTAAAGTCAGAGGGCTGCTTTTCATAAAAAGAATTTGGGTCAAGAATGATTGGCTTTTCACCATCTTTAAACTTTGGATTTTCAATTGACTGTTTTGCGAACTGCCAGCCGTTGTTAAATAATTGTCTCATAATTTCTCCTGTCATGTTTTGAAACAAGCGTAATATTAAGCATTTTCAATATAATGCACTTGTAAAACATTTTCTATCGGGAAAAGTAGTGAGATTTTGTATTAGATTTTTAACTTATTGCAGCCGTTTTTGCAGCAACATCAATTTAGTTATTTTATATTTATTGCAACAGCCGTTACAGTAACAGCCGTTGCGTTATTTTTTTTAGTCGAACAATTTTCTGCACTCAAGGTAGAACCGCTTTTCACTAGCCTCGCCCATGCTGAAGCTTTTTCTAGGAAGAGGGCCGTTGCTGTTTATTGTAGTAAAGAAGCTGTCCTTTGCAACTGGAGGAAGAAGAATTGTAACTGTGTCACCCTGGCTGCCCAAGCGGAACACTTCGTCGCTGCCGTGAATGTAGTCAATTGTAATTTTCTTTTCCGCGTCGCCGTAACTTGCGCCTTCATTCTGTGAAGAAATGAATGTGTCCAGCACTGGCTGCAAACGGCTTACTGCAAGCTCTTTTATTTCTGTCTCAAGACATTCGTACTGAACTTTGCCGTCGTCAGCAAGGAACACAAATCCAAATAATGATTTTGAGTTCTTAACTTTATTTTCCAAAGACTCGCGGCTGTCGCAAATAGAAACTGTTCCTCCAAGATTTGCCTGGACAAACGCTATGACCATATCTGCTTCTGTTCCAAACAACACGCGGTGTATTGGCTCAAACGTCAAACCGCTGTCGTAAATATTTACAATCTCAACAAGAGCGTAGCGGACATTGCTTCCTTCAAGCGACTCTTCTGTAGCGCCTTTTGCAAGCTGATCTTTTTTATATTCGTCCCACACAGCCTTTGCTGTTGCAAGAGAATGGTTGCCGTCACCAACGGCGAACATAAATGTGCTGCCGTCAGAAGAAGTGTTTGCTTTTTTAATTTTTTCAAGTGAGGCATGAAGTGAATCTAAAGCTTTTTCTGACTTTACAGCCCAGCCTGTAATGTGGCCGGAACTTAGCATTAGGTTGCCGTCGTAAACTGGAGATTCTTTTTTTACAAGCTCGCCTGTTTTTTCAACAACAATATGTTCTGGGTCGTTAACCAAAAGCATTATGTGAGGTGACTCAAGCGGAGCGCCGCGTCTAATTTCCATGCGTGGTGGAATACGCTCAACAATTGTTGCTTCTGTTGCGCGAATAAGAGCTTTGCTCATTGGCTTCCATTCATAAGTTTCCAAATCTATTGCGCAAACAAGGCCGTGCCTAATTCTGCCGTAGCATGTTTTTCTTTCTATATAAATGAATTCTTTTGCAGGAGAATCAAAAACACCGCTTTCCATATAAGACTTCATTGTGCTTCTAATTTTTTCAATGCGCTCTGTTCTGTCTGATGAAGCTAGATAAATTTCTGGCAAAATCAAGTTCAGTGTGGAAGGATTTTTTCCAACAGCGTCCTCAACTTTTTTCCAATAATCAGCGTCCTGTGTGTATTGGTCACAAGCAATTACGCTCCAACTAGAAAGATTTTTCTTTGAAGGAAGAAGAATCTCTGGAATTTTCATACCAAAATCTGCAAAGTTTTTCATGCGCCAAAGTATACCGACAATTTTATTTCTGTGCTATAGTAACAACATGCCAGGTTTTGATTTACAACAACGACAGACTCAAAATCAAGTTCAAGTTATGAGCCAGCAGCAAATTCAGACTTTTAAATTGCTGTCTTACGGTTCAGACGAGCTGCGTAATGAAATTTATAAAGAAGTAAATGAAAACCCAGCGCTTGTTATTACAAAAGACTCAATTGAGCAAAACTCATTTTCTGCAAAACTAAACAAAGGCCCTTCAGACTACACTCGAACATCAACTTCAACGTCCCAAGCCTCAAGCATAGCAAGCGATAATTTCCAAGCGGCACTTGAGTCTCACGCAGATGAAAGAGAAACTTTACAAGACCATCTTTTAACGCAATACAATATGCTCCGCTTAAAGCCAGAAGAATATGATCTCGGAAGAAAGCTAATTCACAACTTGAACGACAAAGGCTTTTACACTTTAGCGCCAGTTTCACTTTTGGACAGAACAAAACCTAATCAGACAGAAGATTTGCTTGAGAGTTGCATTACAAAAATACGCCATCTTGATCCAGTTGGAACTTGCTGCAAGAACACAGAAGAAAGCCTTTATGTGCAGGCGCTTATGAAGCCAAACGCCCCCACCCTTGCTGTTTTTATTTTAAACGGCCACCTCTCTTTTTTAGACCCGCCGCAAGCCACAAAAGTTGTAAAAAAAATAGAAGACTACATAGCGGAACAGTCAAAACTTTTTGCAGTGAATTCAGAAAATCAATTTGATAATATTGAAGTAACAGAAGAAAAAGTTGACGAGGCAATAAAATTTATTAGAACGCTAGACCCTTTTCCTGCCCACAACTTTGGCTCAACAGAAAACTCTTTTGTAACGCCAGATGTCTATATAGAAAAAGTTGAAACGAACGCAGACAGCGACAACTTTGCAAAAGGAATTGTCACTGACGGAAAAAACACTTGGCATGTAAGACTTGCAAACGATGCAATGCCTCAGCTGCAAATAAGCCCTCAGTTCATATCGCTTGCTTCTAAGAAAAATATATCGCCTTCAAAAGAAAACGCTTCTGAAAATAAATCATTTTCACTTTCTTCAGATGAAAAAAAATTAGTTTCTGGCAGTGTAAAAAAAGCGCAGGATTTTTTGGAGTCACTTTCCTTTAGAGCAAACACAATTCTTGAAGCTTGTTGCATTATTGTAAAGCAGCAGCATGAGTTTTTTAAGAAAGGTCCGGGAAGCCTTGTTCCACTAAAGCAACAGGATGTTGCAAACGATCTGAATGTTCACGAGACAACAATTTCTAGAATGGCGAACAGCAAGTTCATTCAATGCGACTGGGGCTTGTTTGAAATAAAATATTTCTTTACAAACGCTGCCTCTTCAAAATCATCTTCTGTTGATGAAAACGGCAACGGCATTTCTGCAAGCAAAGAAAAAGTTGTATTTGAAATAAAAAAGATTTTGGAAGAACATAAAAACGACTCTAAAAAACTAAGCGACCAAAAGCTCACTGATATTCTTGAAGAAAAAGGAATGTCTGTTGCACGAAGAACGGTCGCAAAGTACCGCTCGCAGCTGAACATTGCGTCATCATTCGACAGATAAAAAAGAATGTATATTAACGCACAGCGACGCTGCAAAAAGCATAAAAAAAGCGCCTCCTTTTGCAGAAGCGCTCTTGTTAAAAACTATAAACTATTTCTTGTTAGAAATTTTATTTTTTGTTAAAA